>JAKLKT010000363.1 GCA_023150495.1 Planctomycetota bacterium | reverse complement strand
CGGGGTTCGCCCCGATCACGGGCCCGGCGCGGCGCGCGTCGGCGATCGCGGGAAAGGGGTCCCGCGCGTGCTGGTGGCACTGCCAGCAGGCCTCGCGGGCGTAGACCGCGCGGCCGTCCGGCGCCTCCTGGGCGAGGAGAAGGGGGAGGAGCGCGAGGAGGGGGGCCGCCCGAACCACCCGCAGATACTAGCGGTACGGTGCCAGGCTCGCGTGCACTAGTACTTTTCCCGCCTGCGAGCGCGGTTCTGGCGAGGTAGTAGTGGATCGGAGCCTGGCACCGTACGCCTACGAAGGTAGAGGATCGAGCCGCCGAGCAGCAGGAAGGGGGTCGCGATCAGGACGATGGCTGCGTTCTTGATCCCGCCTACCAGGCGGGCGGAGTCGGGGTCGTCCCCGAGCCGGGGTCATCACCCGCTCTGCGCGCGGGCGATCGCCGCGAGAAGGAGCAGCGCGAGGAGCTTCCGCACGTCACATCGCCTTGCCGTCGGGGACCATCAGCGCGAAGAGGATGAGCGAGAGGATCACGATCGACGAGGCGATGTAGAAGATGAAGTCCTTCCGCTCGTCCTTCAGGTGCATGAACCAGAGCGCGATGAGCGTCGCCTTCGCGGCCATGCCCGGCAGGAGGATCGCCGGGTTGTGCGTGAGCACCATGAGGAGCGTGATCACGAGGAGCACGCCCCAGATCCTGAAGTAGACGCCGTAGTGCGGGGTCGCCGGGGCGGTCGAGGGGGCGGAGGTCGGGCCCGTATCGTTCGTCATGGCTCAGATCAGGTAGAAGCAGCCGAAGATGAACACCCAGACGAGGTCGACGAAGTGCCAGTAGAGTCCCGCCACCTCGACGCCGTTGTCCGTGTACCGGTCCTTCCGCGCGCGGAGCGCGACGATCAGCAGGATCACCACGCCGAGGAGCACGTGCGTGCCGTGGAACCCCGTCACGAGGAAGAAGTAGCTCCCGAAGCGCGCGTCGCCCCACGGGTTGCCCGCGGGCCGCCCGCCATCCCCGATGAAGTGGGCCCACTCCCACGCCTGCATCGACAGGAAGATGACGCCCCCGAGCAGCGTCAACGCGGTGAAACGGGCGACGGCGGCGCGGTCCCGCGCCTTCGCCGCCGCGACCGCGCACGCCATGGTCGCGCTCGACGAGATGAGGACGAACGTCATCACCGTCAGGAAGGGCATCGAGAAGACCTTCGACGGGGCGGGCCAGTTCGCGGATCCGAGACGGCTGAAGCCGTAGCCGCCGAGGAACCCCGCGAACAGGAGCGCGTCCGTCACGATGAACCACCACATCATGAGCTTCTGCCAGCTCATGCCGAACGGGGAGAGCCCGCCGGTCCATCGCGATTCGGTCGTGGCCATCGTCGTCATCCGAGCACCTTGAGGATCAGAAGCACGTAGAGCCACACGATGCCCATGAAGTGCCAGAAGCCGACGGCGAGGCCGAGGATCCGCGCGCGGGTAAGCGCGACGGAGAGGGCCAGGAGCGCCGCGGCGACGTGGACCGCATGGATCGCCGTCAGCAGGTAGAAGAACGATGCGTAGGGGCTCGTGGGGAGGAAGACGCCCTCCGCGCGCAGCTCGGCCCAGGCGGCCGCCTGCCCCGCGAGGAAGAGGAGCCCGAGGAGAACCGACGCCGGGAGCGCCCAGCGCGCGATGCCCTGGGGCTTCCCCGTGAACGACGCGACGTTGCTGCGGTCCTTCACCGCGTCGAACGGCCGCGCGCGCGACCGGCGCGCGATCTCGGCCGCGACGCTCGAGAGCGCGAGCACGAGCGTGTTCGCCCACAGGATGCCGGGGAGATCGAGTCTCCTCCACCCCCGGGCCCCCGACCTCTCCAGGTACGCGGCCGCGAAGGCCGTGAAGAGCATCGCCGTCGTCGCGATGAGCGCGACGACGAGGACGCGGTTCGACTGGGCGCGGACCGGTGCGGGAAGCGCGTCTGCGGTCACGCCGTCTTCTCCACGGTCTGCGGCACGAAGTCCGCCTGCCCCTCGCCGGGGCTGTACTCGTAGGCGAACCGGTGGACGACCGGCAGCTGCTCGCCGAAGTTGCCGTGGGGCGGCGGCGAGGGCGCCTGCCACTCGAGCGTGGTCGCCTCCCACGGGTTCGCGGGCGCCTTCTCGCCCTTGAAGATGCTCTTCGTGAAGTTCCAGACGAAGATCGACTGCGCGAGGAAGAGCAGGAACGCGAGGAGCGTGATCGGCAGCCGGAGCGTGCTGTTGTGCTCGTTGTACGGGTAGAGGGAGGGGTCGTAGGTCCGCCGCAGCATCCCGCCGAGCCCCTGCATGTGCATGAGCACGAAGATCGTGATCATCGGGCCCGCGGTGAGCCAGAAGTGCCACCGCCCGAGCCTCTCGTCCATCATGCGGCCGAACATCTTCGGGAACCAGAAGTAGGTCGCGCCGAAGATCGAGAGCAGCGTGACCGTCCCGATCATCAGGTGGAAGTGGCCGACCACGAAGTAGGTGTCGTGGAAGTAGATGTCGCTGGTCATGGTGCCGAGGAACAGGCCCCCGAACCCCCCCAGTCCCACGGCCGAGATCACGGCCAGCGCGAAGAGCATGGGCGTCGCGAACCGCATGCGCGCGCGCCAGAGGCTCGCGAGCAGGTTCACGCCGAGGATCGAGAAGGGCGCCGTGATGATCACCGTCGCGATCGAGAAGTACTTGCCCACGTACGGGTTCATCCCCGTCACGAACATGTGGTGGCCCCAGACGATCATCGAGAGCACGCCGATCACGAGCATCGCGTAGACCGACGGCCGGTAGCCGAAGATCGGGCGCCGCGTGAACGCGGGCAGGATGTCGAAGGTCATGCAGATGCACGGGAGGACGAGCACGTAGACCTCGGGGTGGCCGAGGAACCAGAAGAGATGCTGGAAGAGCAGCGGCGTGCCGTCGCCGAGCGCGCGGTACTTGCCCCCCATCAACATGTCGGTCACGAAGAAGGAGGTGTCGAGGTGCCGGTCCGCGAGCAGCATCAGCGCCGCCGCCGTGAGCGGCGGGAAGGCGAGGATCGCGAGGACCGTCGCCACGAGGAAGCCCCAGACCGTGATGGGCATGCGGCGCATCGTCATGCCCCTGGTGCGGAGGTTGAGCGTCGTCGTCAGGAAGTTCAGCCCGCCCATCGTGAAGGAGAAGATGAAGAGCGCCATCCCGAGGAGCCAGAGCGTCTGGCCGAGGCCCGATCCGGGGACGGCCTCCTTCACCGCAGAGAGCGGAGGGTAGGCGGTCCAGCCCGACGCCGCCGCGCCGCCCGTCACGAAGAACGAGGCGAGCATGATGAGGCAGGCGGGCACGACCGTCCAGAACGAGAGCATGTTGAGGAACGGGTAGGCCATGTCCCGCGCGCCGATCTGCAGCGGGATCAGGAAGTTCGCGAGCCCCGAGAGCGCGAGCGAGACGACGAAGAAGACCATCAGCGTCCCGTGCATCGTCACGAAGCTGATGTAGGCCTCGGGCGGGAAGGCCTTCGCGCCGACGCCCGGCCACGCGAGACGCGTGCGGATGATCACCGCCAGCGCGCCGGCGATGACCGCCATCAGGATCGCGGTCACGATGTACTGGATCCCGATGACCTTGTGGTCGAACGAGAACACGTACTTGCCGAGAAAGCCCTGCCGATGCTCCATCGCGCCCCCTACCCCCCGAACGTCATCTGCTGCTTCAACCAGGCCTCGTACTCCTCGGGCGTCACGACGCGGACCTTCCCCTTCATCGTGTAGTGGCCGAGGCCGCAGAGCTCGGCGCACGCGAGGTCGAACTCCCCCTCCCGCGACGGCGTGAACTTCACGCGGGTGGCGTAGCCCGGCAGGAGGTCCTGCTTCACGCGGAACTCCGGCACG
>JAKLKT010000362.1 GCA_023150495.1 Planctomycetota bacterium | reverse complement strand
CACCGGACAGGTGTGGGCCGCGATCGTCGCGAGCACGCTGACGACGCTCGTCGTCTTCCTGCCGCTCGTCTTCGTGCGGGGCCAGACGGGGCTGCTCTTCCGGCAGCTGGGCTACGTCGTGAGCTTCTCCCTCGTATGCTCGCTGGTCGTCGCGCTCACGCTGGTCCCCATGCTCGCGGCCCGCATGCTGGCGAAGGGGAGGGGCTCCGGGGAGGGGATCCTCTCCCGTCTCGTCGGGGGCGTGCTCGGCGCGATCGAGGAGGCCTACCGGGCGCTGCTGGCGGGCGCCGTCAGATGGCGCTGGCTCGTGCTGCCTCTCGTCGCCCTCGCGTTCTACCTGAGCCTCGGCCTCTCGAAGCGGCTCGGCACGGAGTTCCTGCCCGCGACCGACGAAGGCGAGGTGCGCGTCACCGCCGAGATGGAGGTCGGCACGCGGATCGACGTCGTCGACCGGGAGGTGGCCGAGATCGAGAAGATCGTGCGCGAGGAGGTCCCCGAGGCGCTCCACACCACGGTCAACATCGGCCCGCCGTTCCGGAGCTCGACCGCCGCCTCCGAGGGCGAGATCCGCGTGACGCTCGTCCCCGCGACGCAGAGGAACCGCTCGAGCGACGAGATCGCGGCGGCCCTGCGCAGGAAGCTCGCGGGGCGCCCGGGCATGGTCGTGCGTGCGCGCGCCGGCCAGGGGCTCTTCGTGCTCCGGATCGGATTCGAGGAGCAGAACGCCCTCGTCATCGACATCCGCGGCCACGAGTTCGAGACGCTCCACGAGGTCGCGCAGGAGGTGCAGCGCGTCGTCGCCACCGTGCCGGGCATCGTGGACGTGCGGCTGAGCTCCCAGGCGGGCGCGCCCGAGACGCTCCTCCGCATCGACCGCGACCGAGCCGCCGACCTCGGCCTCACGGTGTCGAAGCTCGCACGGACGCTCGAGACGGCGATCGCGGGCAGCGACGCGGGCGACTACCGGGAGGGCGGCGACGAGGTCAGGATCCTCCTCAAGGTGGACGGATCGGAGCGGATGGCGATCGAGGAGATCCTCGATTTCACGGTCAGGAACGAACGCGGCGAGCAGGTGGTCCTCCGGAACGTGGTCGACGCCGACCCCCACCGCGGGCCCGTCGTGATCGACCGGAAGAACCAGCAGCGCGTCGTGATCGCGACCGCGGGGATCGAGGGGCGCGACCTCGGCTCCGTCGCGAGGGACGTGCAGGAGGCGCTGCGGGGGATCCCGATGCCCAGCGGCTACGAGACGCAGCTCGCGGGCGACTTCGAGGAGCAGCAGGAGGCGTTCGGAGAGCTCATGATGGGGCTCCTCCTCTCGCTCGTCCTCGTCTACATGGTGATGGCGTGCCTCTACGAGTCGCTCGTGGACCCGCTCGTCGTGATGTTCTCGGTTCCGCTCGCCCTGATCGGCGTCGTCGTGACCCTCTTCCTCACCGACACGACGTTCAACGTGCAGTCCTTCATCGGCTGCATCATGCTCGGCGGCATCGTGGTGAACAACGCGATCCTGATCGTGGACCAGGCCTCCGCGCTGCGGCGCGAGGGCCGCCCGGCGCGCGAGGCCGTCGTCGAGGCGGGCCGGCGCCGGCTGCGGCCGATCCTCATGACCACGCTCACGACGGTCCTCGGCCTCCTGCCGCTCGCGCTCGGCATCGGCGAGGGCGCCGAGGCGCAGGCGCCGATGGCCCGCGCGGTCGTCGGCGGGCTCACGAGCTCGACGCTCATCACGCTCGTCGTCGTCCCGATCGTCTACCTCCTCTTCCACCGCGACAAGAAGTGAGCGTCGGTACCGGGTGCTCTTCGGCCAGCAAGTACGCCCCGCGTGCCCTTCCGTCGATGCCGTTCCTCCTCCTCCTGCTCGGGTGCGCTTCGGCGCCGGCGCCCGAGCCGCCGCCCCCGACGCCCCCGCCCGTCCCCTCCCCGGGCCCCACCCCTTCCCCGCCGCCGGAGACGGGCCCGCTCCGCCTCTCGCTCGAGCAGGCGGTGCTGCTCGCGCTCGGGAACAACCGGTCGCTCCGGGTCGAGCAGCTCTCGCCCGCGATCGCCGGGACCTTCGAGGAGGTCGAGCGCGCGCGGTTCGACCCGGTGCTCTTCGCATCCGGCGCCTACGCGCGCGAGCGGACGCAGGAGGTCTCGCGCGCGACAGGCACGAGCTTCGAGACCGAGGGGCAGGAGGGCAACGTCACGGCGGGCGTCGCGAAGGAGTTCCCGACGGGCACGCGCGTCGAGGGCGGCCTCACCTACGACCGCTCGTACTCGGACCGCACGCCCGACCAGCACGACGTGCGCGGCTTCGTCTCGCTCACGCAGGCGCTGCTGCGCGGGCGGGGCACGGCGGTCAACATGGCGGCCGTCGAGCAGGCGGCGCTCGAGAGGCAGGTGTCCGAGGAGGAGCTGCGCGGCTTCGTGCTCGCGCTCGTCTCGCAGACGGAGCTCACGGCGTGGGACCTCGCGCAGGCGAGGCGCCAGATCGAGATCTTCGAGGGGTCCATGAAGCTCGCGGAGCGGCAGCTCGCGGAGGTGGAGACGCGCGTGCAGGTCGGGGCGGTCGCGGAGACCGAGCTCGTCTCGGCGAAGGCGGAGGTGGCGACGCGGAAGCAGGCGCTCATCGGCGCCCGCGCGCGGCACGACCGGCTCCGCCTCGAGCTGCTCCGGCTCCTGAATCCCGGGGGGGCGTGGGGGCGCGAGGTCGCGATCGAGGACGACCCGCGGATGGCGCCGCTCGCGCTCGAGCCCGTGGAGGACCACGTCGCGCTCGGGGTGAAGTCGCGGCCGGAGATCGCGGAGGCGCGGCTCCGGCTCGAGCAGGGCCGGCTCGAGGTCGTGCGGACGAAGAACGGCCTCCTCCCCGTGCTCGACCTCTTCGTCGCGTACGGGAAGACGGGATTCGCGGACTCGTTCGGCGGCTCGGTCGAGAGCCTCGACGAGCCGACCTACGACCTCTCGCTCGGGATCGCGTTCGAGCGCCCCTTCGGCAACCGGGAGAGGGAGGCCCTTCATCGGCGCGCGCAGTACACGGAGGAGCAGGAGCGGCTCTCGATCGACAACCTGATCGAGCTCGTGGAGTGGGACGTGCAGACGGCCTACGTCGAGGTGAACCGCGCGGAGCAGCAGATCGAGGCGTCGGCGGCGACGGTCGCGCTCCAGGAGGAGGTCGTGCGCGTCGAGGAGGAGAAGTTCCGCGTCGGGAAGTCGACGGGGCTCCTCGTGGCGCAGGCGCAGCGCGACCTGCTCGTGAGCCAGATCGCGCATCTCGACGCGATCGTCGACTACCGGAAGGCGCTCATCGCGCTCTACCGGATGGACGGCTCGCTCCTCGAGCGGCGGGGGATCCTGCTCCCGGCGCCGTGAGGCGACGTCCCCCGGGGCGGAACCGCCCGTCAGCGCGAACTCGGGGTAGGCTTCCGGGTCTCCGATGATCCCCAACCTCCGCTTCGTGCTCTTCTTCGCCGTGTTCGTGGCCGTCGTCGCGGGCCTCCATCTCTACCTCTGGCGGCGGCTCGTCCGCGACACGCGCCTGCCGCGGAGGTGGCACGCGGGCTTCACGGTCGCCATGGCCGCGCTCGCGCTGTCGGTCGTCGCGAGCTTCTTCCTCGTGAGGATCGTCCCCGCCTCCGCGGGCCGCTTCCTGATGTTCCCCATCTACCTGTGGATGGGGGCGGTCTTCTACCTCCTGCTCATCGTCCTCGGCGCCGACCTCATGCGGCTTCTCGTCCGGGCGGCGCGGCGGCCGCTCCGCGAGGCGCCCGCGGCCGACCCGGGGCGGCGCCGATTCCTCGCCCGCCTCGTCGGCGGCGGCGCGAGCGCGAGCTTCGCGGGCATCGCCTTCGTCGGCTCGCGGAAGGCGATGGAGCTCGGGGACA
>JAKLKT010000361.1 GCA_023150495.1 Planctomycetota bacterium | reverse complement strand
GAGTGCCTGCGCCTCGTCGCGAAGAAGGGGACGCTCGAGATCGCCGGGACCGACCTCGAGGTCGCGATCCGCTATCGCATGGCGGAGGACATCGACGTCAAGCAGGAGGGCGAGGCGGTCGTCCCCGCGGCGCTCCTCGCGAACGTCCTGCGCGAGGTGGGGGACGAGCGCATCTCGCTCGCGGTGTCGAAGCAGAAGCTCGGCATCGAGACGGACGGCGGCTTCTTCGAGATCGAGTGCGTCGACCCGGCGGAGTACCCGGAGATCCCGGGCTTCCCCGAGGCGGCGGCGTGGAAGCTGGCGTCGGGCGACCTGCAGGATCTCGTGCGGAAGACCGCGTTCGCGGCGGGCAAGGAGGCGGCGAGGTTCGTCCTCAACGGCGTGCGGGTCCTCGCGGAGGGGGGGACGATCCGCTTCGTGGCGACGGACGGGAGGCGGCTCGCGACGCTCGGGAGGCCGGTGGAGCGGCGGAACGGGACGGAAGGGAAGCCCGTCTCGGCGATCGTCGGCGTGAAGGGCCTCCACCACTTCGAGCGTCTGGCGGCGGCGGCCGGCGGCGACATCGAGTTCGCGCTCGCGGACAGGTTCGTCGCGGTCAGGACGCCGCACGCGGAGGTCGTGGCGCGCGTGATGGAGGGGGTGTTCCCGGACCACGAGCAGATCATCCCGAAGGACTGCCCGAACCAGGCCAAGCTCCCGGTGGGGATGTTCGCGTCGAAGCTGAGGCAGGCGAGGCAGTTCGCGTCGCAGGAGACGCAGTCGGTCGCGCTGCGGTTCCACGCGGGTGAGCTCGCGATCGCGGCCTCGGGGGGCGACGGTCGCGCGGACGTCCGGCTCGGGATCGAGTATGACGGCGGCGAGGAGAGGATCGGGTTCAATCCCGGGTTCCTGCTCGACGCGCTCAAGGTCGTCGAGGGCGAGCAGGTGACGTTCGCGTTCAGGAACGCGAGCGGCGCGGCGAAGCTCCTCGACGAGGGCGGCTTCGTCTACGTGATCATGCCCGTCCTCCTCGAGTGAGAAAGCCGAAGCGGGAGGGCGAGCCCGCCCCGATCCGGGAAGTGCTGCCCTCGATCCTCCAGGGCCTCAAGGGGGCCGTCTCCGGCCCCTTGGAGCGCCTGAGGAAGGCCTGGGGCGAGGTCCTCGGCCCCGAGGTGGCGGCGCGGACCCGCGTAGCCGCCTTCTCCGACGGGATCCTCAAGGTGGAAGTCGCGTCGGCGGCGCTCAAGCACGACCTCGCCACCTTCCGAACGGCGGAGGCGCTCGGGGGGCTCCGGCAGAGGCTTCCGGACCTGACCGTCCGGGCGGTCTCCTACCGGGTCGCGGCGCTCCGCTAGGGGCGTTTCCCGGGCTTCCCGAACGCCCCCGCGAAGATGGGACGGGGAGCGGCGGCGGGGTACAATTGGCGACTTCGATCGCCGCGGGAGGACCCCGCCGGGAAGAGGAGCGACGAGCGCCCGTAAGCCGCTGCGACGCAAAGAGTTACGATGGACGAGCCCGCAACCACCGACAGCCAGTACGGCGCCGACCAGATCCAGGTCCTCGAGGGGCTGGAGCACGTCCGCAAGCGCCCCGCGATGTACATCGGGGACACCGGCCTCCGGGGGCTCCACCACCTCGTCTACGAGGTCGTCGACAACTCGGTCGACGAGGCTCTTGTGGGCCACTGCAAGGAGATCTCGGTGACGCTCCATGCGGACGGTTCGGTGTCGGTGCTCGACGACGGGCGCGGCATCCCGGTGGACCTCCAGAAGGACGTAGGGCTGCCCGCTGTGACGGTCGTCCTCACGACGCTCCACTCGGGCGGCAAGTTCGAGCGCAAGGCGTACAAGGTGTCGGGCGGCCTCCACGGCGTCGGCCTCTCGTGCGTCAACGCCCTCTCGTCGCGGCTCGTGGTCGAGGTCTTCAAGGACGGGACGATCTACCGCCAGGACTTCGAGCGCGGCAAGCCGAGGAGCGATCTCGCGCGCGCGGGCCGCACGGAGCGGCGGGGCACGCGCGTCCACTTCAAGCCGGACGAGCAGATCTTCCCCGACACGACCTTCCACTACGACACGCTGGCGAACCGCCTGCGCGAGGTGGCGTTCCTGACCCGCGGCCTCAGGATCGAGATCCGGGACGAGCGCGGGACGCCGAAGCAGGAGGTGTTCCACTACGAGGGCGGCATCCGGGAGTTCGTCGTCGAGCTCAACCGGGGCCGCGAGCTCCTCGACGAGCGGGTCGCGGAATTCCAAGGCACGCAGGACAACGTCGAGGTGGACGTCGCCTTCCAGTACACGACGTCGTACGACGAGCGCATCTTCACGTACGTCAACAACATCAACACGCGGGAGGGGGGCACCCACCTCGCCGGGTTCAAGGCGGCGCTCACGCGCGCGCTGAACAACTACGCGAAGCGCGAGAACCTCCTCAAGAAGGTCGAGACCCTCGGCGGGGACGACTGCCGCGAAGGCCTCACCGCGGTCGTGAGCGTGAAGGTCCCGGAGCCCCAGTTCGAGGGGCAGACGAAGACGAAGCTCGGCAACTCGGAGGTGCAGTCCGCGGTCGAGCAGATCGTCGGGGCGAAGGTGGGCACGTTCCTCGAGGAGAACCCCAAGGTCGCCCGCTCCCTCGTCGAGAAGGCGCTGAACGCCTACGCGGCGCGCGAGGCCGCCCGAGCGGCCCGCGACCTCGTGCGCCGCAAGAACGCGCTCGCGGGAGGGGGCCTGCCCGGCAAGCTCGCGGACTGCACGAGCAGGAGACGCGACGAGACCGAGCTCTACCTCGTGGAGGGCGACTCGGCCGGCGGGTCCGCGAAGCAGGGGCGGGACCGCGGCTTCCAGGCGATCCTGCCGCTGCGCGGCAAGATCCTGAACGTCGAGAAGGCGCGCATCGACAAGATGCTCGCGCACGAGGAGATCCGGACGATCATCACGGCGCTCGGCACGGGCATCGGCGACGACGAGTTCGACATCGAGAAGCTGCGCTACGGCAAGATCATCATCATGACGGACGCGGACGTGGACGGCTCCCACATCCGCACGCTGCTCCTGACCTTCTTCTACCGCCACCTGAGGCGGCTGATCGAGGAGGGGCACGTCTTCGTGGCCCAGCCCCCGCTCTTCCTCCTCCAGAAGGGGAAGACCCGCGAGTACGTGTTCGACGAATCGTCGCTCGCGCGCCGGCTCACGAGCCTCGGCATCGAGGGCAGCGCGCTCGAGGCGAAGGGAGGCCGCCGCCTCGAGGGCGAGGACCTCCGGCAGGTCCTCGAGGTGGCGGGCCAGCTCGAGTCCTGCTGCCGCACGCTCGAGCGTCGTGGCATCGACCCCGCGGAGTTCTTCGCGCGCCGCGAGGAGGGGACCGGGGCGCTCCCGGTCATGCGCTCCCGGCACGGCGCGGACGTGCGCTGGTGGCCCGAGGGGCACAGGAAGCGATTCGAGGAGTACGAGCGCGATCTCTCGCAGAAGCTCGGGCGCGACGTCGTGGTCGCCTACGCGGAGGACGAGGAGGCGAGGGCCACGGCCGACCTCGTCGTCGAGGAGTTCCCCGAGGGCCGCGAGGCGTCAAAGCCCGCGCGCCGCCTCGCGGAGCTCGGCGTCGATCCGTCCGCGTTCGTGAAGGGCTCCTTCGCGATCGTCCGCGGGGCGGAGCGCGAGGACCTCGGCTCCCTGCGCGAGGCCCTGGCCGCGGTGAAGCGGCTCGGCCAGGAGGGGCTCACCCTCCAGCGCTACAAGGGCCTCGGCGAGATGAACGCCTCCCAGCTCTGGGAGACGACCATGGAGCCGGGCCCCCGCACCCTGCTGAAGGTCGGCCTCGAGGATGCCGTCCGGGCCGACGAGATGTTCAGCATCCTCATGGGGAGCAACGTCGAGGATCGGCGGGCGTTCATCGAGAAGAACGCCCTAGAGGTCCGAGACCTCGACATCTAGCCCGGAAGGGGAGG
>JAKLKT010000360.1 GCA_023150495.1 Planctomycetota bacterium | reverse complement strand
GGTTCTCGACGATCTTCCGCATGCGCCAGAACTCGTTGGTGCCGAGCCAGAGGACCTTCCCGAGGCCGTAGTCCTGGATGGCGACCAGCGCGTCGGCCGGCCTCTCGGACGAGGGGCGCCACTCGCCGCGCTCGCGCCGGAGCGCGAGCACGGTCGCGCTCGACTTCGCGCGCTCGACCGGCGCGTACCAGAAGTACTCCGTCGCGTAGAGGTCGTCGCGCCAGAACTCGCGGACCTGAGCCGGGTCGCGGAGCACGCGCAGGATCGGGTGGACCTCCCCGGCGGGCGTGAGGAAGAACCGCTTCTCGTCCCGCGGGCTGATCATCTCGTACCGCGCCTGGTCCGGCGCCCCGGTGGGCACGACGGGCAGGAGCGCGTTGAGGGGCGCGTACGTGTATTCCTCCGGGATCCGGTTGTCGAGCCCGGCCTGGAGGATGAGGCCGCCGCCGCGCTTCACCCAGCTCTCGAGCATCTCGAGGACGCGATCGCGGGAGGCCGCTCCCTCGGGCGCCATGCGCGGGTGGTTCGGATCGACGTCCATGAGGATGATCACGTCGTACTCGGCGAGCTCACGCTTCTCCTGCGGGAAGACCGCGATCGGCGGGAGCCCCTCGGACGTCTCCTGCGGGCGCTCGGGGTCCGCGTCGAGCTGGAGCGCCTGCGCCTCGATCATCCCCTCCGCGCGCTGGAGCAGCGGGAGGAGGAAGCGGTAGTCGTAGTTCGGCTTGCCGGTGACGAGCAGCACGCGCATCCGGAGCTCGACGACGCGCAGCGTGTGGAGCTTGAAGTTGTCCTCGCGGACGGCCTCGAGGGGGTCCGGGGGCACGCCGATCCGCAGCGTGAACCGGCCCGGCCGGTCGAAGCTGTGCCGGAAGGACGCGGTCGCCGGCTTGTCGCCGTCGGGCAGGTCCACGTACACGGGCTCCGAGAGGATCTGGCCCTGCGACTCGCCGTTCGCGTCGACGATCTCCGCGACGAGGCTGCGCGTTCCCGAGAGCCCGCGCGCATGCACGGTCACGGTGAAGAAGACCTCGTCGCCCGAGAGCGCGACCTCGGGGGCGTCGACGCGGCTCGTCGCGATGTTCACCGCCGCCGAGGGATCGCCGATCGCGACCGGGAAGATCGGGATCTTCTGCCGCTTCGCCTCGGCCGCCTCCTCGGCGGGAGGCGACGATCCGCCCGTCTGCCGGCCGTCGGTGAGGAGGAGGATGCCCGCGACCGGCTCGTTCTTCGCCCGGAACGTCCGCACGAGGTCGCGCAGCGCGCCTCCGATGCGCGTCACCTGGGACTCGGCCTTGACGGTCCCGATCTCGCGCACCATCCGCTCGAGGGCGGCATCCGGCGCCTCGCCGTCGTGGGGCTCGAAGAGGAGCGAGCAGCTGCTCCCGAACGTGTAGACGTGGAGATGGAACCGGTCCAGCAGCTCGCGGAGGTAGGCGCGGTCGGAGCCGAGGAGGTCCTTCGCGATCAGGATGCGGTCGCGCTGGGCGAGGTCGGCGCCCTCGGGGTAGCCGGCGGCCTCCCGGATCCGCGCCGCGAGGTCCCGGTTCGCCGCGTAGGTGTCGCGGATGCCCATCGACAGCGACGTGTCGACGGCGAGGATCAGGTGGCGCTTGTAGTACTCGCCCTCGATGGTCTCGGCGAAGGGGCCGAAGAGCGCCGCGAGGACGGCGAGGATCGCGGCCACGCGCAGGAGCCCGAGCGCGATGCGCGCGCGTCGCCCGATGCGTCCCGCCTCGCGCCGGTAGAAGAAGCGCACGGCGAGGAACACCGCGGGCACGATGACGAGCACGACCAGCCAGAGCGGCGGGAGAGCATGCCACTTGATCGACCGGGAGGCGGCCGAGAGGAGGGTCACGCGGTCGCCCTCCGGCGCGTTCCGAAGCGCCACGCGCAGATGAGCTCGACGAGGAGGATCGCGACGACGCCGCCGAGGAACGCGCGGCTCGCCTCCCCCGCGTCCCCCTGCGTCCCGCGCGGCAGGATCGCATCCGCCTCGTCCGAGAAGTGGAGCGGCGCGCCCTGGTAGGCCTGCTTCAGCTCGACCGGCGCCGTGCGGCGCAGGTCGCCCTCGGCCGCGTCGATGTTGGCAGCGATGTCGATCGCGCTCTCGGTCGGGAGCGCGGTCGCTCCGGCGGTCACGCCGCGCGCCACGACGCGGTAGAAGCCGGGCGTCGACGTGTCCGCGATCTGGAACTCCGTCGCGCCCTCCTTCACCGGCTCGCGCGCGGTTCCGCCGGCCGCTGCGGGCGGCGTCACCTCGACCTCGCGCGTGCCGGCCGGGAGCCGGACGTCCGCGGGGGCGCCGACGATCACGTTGCGCATCGCCGGCGACTCCCAGACGAGGTACTGGGACGCGTTGAAGAAGAGGATCGCGGGCAGGAGGCTGCCGTTGAGGCGGAAGAAGCGCTCGTCGGGCGTCGTCGTGACCGCGACGACGCGCCCCCGGCCGTAGCTCTTCTCGAGGACCGCCGGGTCGCCGTTCGTGTAGCGCGCGACGACGGCGCGGTCGTCGTAGCCGGTGACCTGCGCGTACCCCGTGACCGCCGGGGAGAAGAAGAGGGGCTGCCGCGTCTCCTCGAAGAGGGGGTGCGCCTGCGTGCGGTCGTCGTCGCGGTCGATGAGCACCGGGTGCTCCTCGTCGCGCCGGACGTCGCCGATCCGCATCGGGAGCAGCGGATCGTCGCCCTCGAAGAGGAGGCGCAGCGGGTCGCCCACCCGCGCGATGTAGGCGAGGAACCCCCCGCCCCCCCGCACGAAGACCTTGAGCTTCTCCGCGTCCTCGGGCGGAAGCGAGGCCAGCTCCGGGTCCGCCCAGAGCACGACGTCGACGTTGGCGAGGTCCCTCGTCTGCAGGTCCGCCGGGAAGATCGGCTGGAGGAACTCGATCACCTCGGTGAGCTCGACGTCCTTCAGGAGGTCGAGCGCGCCGCTGAACGTGCTCACCGGGAGGATGCGCACCGGCGGCCGCACCCGGAGCGCGAGCAGGCGCTCGCTGTCCGCGGCGAGCCGGTCGCGGTCGGTCGCGTCGGCGCGGGCCGTGAAGAGCGCGCGGAAGCGGACGGACCCGTCGTTCTTCGCGGGGACGCGCGGCAGGAACTCGCGCGGGAGCGGCTCCGGCTGCCCGAGGCCCGGCGGGGGAACGACCACCTCCTCCGCGAGCACCTTCTCCCACGGCCCGTCCGGGCCCTGCGCGGCCTGCAGCGAGAGCGTCCCCTGCGCCGGCGCGGGCCCGTAGTTGAGGAGCGTCGCCGTGACGCCGAGCAGCTTGCCGGCGAAGGCCTGCCGGCCCGCGTCGACCGAGAGGCTCGCGACCACGACGTTCGCCGCCTCGTCCTGTCCGGCGTCCACGAGCACCACCGGCACGGCCGTCCCGCCCTCCGTCCGCTCGCGGAGGAGCGCGTGGAGGTCCTCCCGCCGCGTGTCCGTCTCGCCGAACCAGTCGCGCCGCTGGAGATCGGTCACGAAGACGAGGATCTGCCGCCCCTTGAGCGCCTTCAGCTGCTCCGCCGCGAGCGCGAAGGTCGCGCGCAGGTCGTTCCCGCCGTGGCCCGCCCGGAGCCCCGAGAGCACGACGCGGGCGTCGGAGGGCTCCGCGTTCTCGAGCAGCGCGCGCGCGCCGCCGAGGCCGCCCGCATCGTCCCGGCTCGCGACGAGCGTGACCTTGCTGCCCTGCGGCAGCTCGGAGAGGAACTGCGCCGCCCGGTCCTTCGCCCGGTCCATCGCGGTGCGCCCGGTGTGGACCGCGCCCATCGACGCCGACGTGTCCATGACGAGCACGACCGCGCGCGCGCCGCCGCTGAACGGGATCGCGGGGCCGGAGCAGCCGGGGCGCGCGAGGCCGAGCGCGAGGAGCAGGATCGCCGCGCAGCGCAGCAGGAGGAGGACGAGGTTCTCGATCTCCATCCTGCGCTTCTGCTTCCGCAGCGCGGCGAGGAG
>JAKLKT010000359.1 GCA_023150495.1 Planctomycetota bacterium | reverse complement strand
CCGCGGGATCCGGGGGACGTCCGCGACGCGCCTCACAGCCTCACCCGGATCTCGCCCACGGGCGTCCCCTCGCGCGTCCTCACCTCGTGCGGCTGCGGGTAGTCGACGAGGCCCATGTCCTTCAGGAGCGCCGCCGCGAGCGCATGCAGCGCGCGGTCCGCGCCGTCGTCGATCTTCACCGCGATCCCGGTGCGGGCGCCCATGACGCCGACAAGGATCACGCCCTCGGCGCCCGACTTGACGAGGAGCTTTCCCTTCGCCGCGCGCATGACCTCGGTGTCGAAGCGCCCCTCGCCCGCGACCAGGTCCGGGTGCGCGAGCATCGCCTTCGCGACGCGGCGCGCCGCGGGCTCCTTCGGATGCCCGCCGGGCGTCGTGTAGCGCGCGATCGCGCGGGCGGCCGCCTCGAGGCCCGTGGCGAAGCTCGGCACCGCGCAGCCGTCGACGCCGACCTTGATCTCGCTCTCGGCGAAGAGCGCGAGGTTCTCGAGGTTCCTCCGCTGCACGAGGTGCGTCGGGTCGGCGTAGGTCGCGGGGTCCTCGCCGAGCGCCTTCGCCGCCGCGATCATCCCGGCGTGCTTGCCCGAGCAGTTGTCCTCGAGGCGGCCGGGGCGGATGCCCTTCCTCACGTACTCGTCGGCGACCTTGCCGTCGATCGGGCGGTGGCCGCCGCAGCGGAGGAGCTCGGGGCCCTCGCCCGCCTTCCTGAGGATCGACGCCGCGGTCTCCGCGTGGCGCGGCGAGCCGCTGTGGCTCGCGGAGATGAGCGCGAGCTCCTCCTCGGTGATCCCGAACCGCTCGAGCGCGCCCGACTCGACGACCGTGACCGCCTGGAAGGGCTTCGCGGCCGATCGGAGGTAGACGGGCGTGCGGAGGTCGCCGCGGCTCCGCGCGACGCGGGCGTCCGAAAAGACGCAGTAGGAGCCCAAGTGGTGCGACTCCTCGAGCCCGCTGCGTGTGAAGGTGACGAGGACCTCGTGCGGCACGGGCGCGGCATTCTAAGGGATGGGGCCGGGGGAAGGGGGGGCCAAAGTGCGGCACGCGTGCCGCACGTGGCCGCCGCAACCCATTGCACCGCAATAGGATACGTGCGCCCACCACCGGAAAAGATCAGGTTTCAGCGGATGTCGCCGAGGCGGGCGAGGAACTCCCAGTCGCCGGGGGCGGGGTCGAGCACGTAGGGCTCGAAGTCGTCGCCCAACTCGACCTCGAGCAGCCGCTGGACCGCGAGCGCGATCCGCCGCGGGTTCCTCGCATCCGGCGGGCACTGCACGTAGAGCGAGTTGGAGTGCCTCCTCAGGAGGCGAAGCGCGGGCACCCTCTCCTCCACGACGCTCTCCACCGTGCCGAGCCGGTCCTTCTCCCGGAAGAAGTCGCGCTCGAAGGAGGGCGCCAGCGGACGCCGGTAGACCCCGAGGTACCGCTCGTTGGGCGCGGACGTCCCGATGCTGACGATGTCCGAGTAGTTCCGCGGCGCCGCGCGCTCGGAGACGACGTACGAGCCGAGCCCGAGCACGCCGCAGAGGAACAGGCCGAAGAACGCCACCCCCGCGCCCGAGACCCGCGCCGAGAAGAGCGCCCGCAGGAACCCGAGGGCGAGCAGCAACCCGCTCGCGGCGAGCCCGCAGACCGCCACGGCGGGGAGCTCGTTGCGAGCCAGCCTGAGCGAGGGCTCGACCGCGTGCGCCACCGCCATCAGCGCGATGGCCACGAGCGTGAGCCCGAGGATCCAGAAGCCCGCCGACACGAGCCGCGACCGCCTCGGCGCGACGGGTTCCTCCCGGACCTCCGAAGTGACGATCGACTGGACGGGGATCGCCGAGGGGCGCGGCGGGACGGGCGGGCGCGCGGGAGGCGGCGCGTAGGGCTCCTCGAGCACGCGGTACGTGTGCCGCGCGGCAGCGTGCTCTTCGAGGCCCCGGCCGCGCGCGTCGTAGTACGTGCGCCCGCGATGCGAGAAGAGCACCCAGAACGAGTAGATCGAGAACGGGATCAGGATGCCGGTGCCCGCGGCGAGGATCGCGATCACAGCCTGCGCCGTCCGCGCCGCGGGCCGGTACTTGCGGAGCCCCTCGGCCGCCTGGCGCAGGTACCAGCCTCCGACGAAGAAGAGGAGGAAGACGGGCGCGCCGAAGTCCATCGTACCGAAGAGCGCGACGAAGCCGAGGACGTAGCCCACGGTGCCGAGGACGTGATCGATCGTCGCGAGGTTGTCGAGATGGTGCTCGAAGCGCACCGGCTTGTATCCGGAGGGGGCGTGGGGGGACGCCGGCGCGGCGCGCGGCTGCGGGCTCCGTTGGATCGCCTCGACGGCGTCGCGCATGTCGCGCGCGCCCTGGAAGCGGCCCGCGGGGTCCTTCGCGAGGCTCCGCTCGACGAGCGCGTCGACGCGCTCGTCGCAGTCCTCCGGGCGCCTGCGCGAGGGCAGCGCGAACCGGCCGATCGGCAGCTCCCCCGCGAGCATCTCGTAGAGGACGACGCCCATGGCGTAGAGGTCCGAGCGCGGGTCGGCCTCGCGCGCGTGCTCGCGCTGCTCGGGCGCCATGTACTCGTAGGTGCCGAGGACGAGCTGCGTGCGCGTGAGGCGCGTGGTGTCGTCGGGGCCGAGGAGGCGCGAGAGCCCGAAGTCGGCGACCTTCACGACGCCGTCGCGGGAGATGAGGACGTTCTCGGGCTTGATGTCCCTGTGGACGATCCCCTTCTCGTGCGCGTGGTCGAGCGCCGTGAGGACGGCGGCCGCGACGCGCAACGCCTCGGCGAGCGGGAGGGGGCCGTTCCGCATCGCGTCGCGGAGCGAGGCGCCCTCGACGTACTCCATGACGAGGTAGGGCTGCCCGTCGATCTCCCCGCGGTCGAAGACGGCGACGACGTTCGGGTGGGAGAGGCGCGAGAGCGCGTCCGCCTCGCGGTGGAACCGCTCGAGGAACTGCTCCTCCCGCGCGAGGTCCATGGGCAGCACCTTGATCGCCACCGGCCGGCCGAGGCTCAGCTGCCGGGCCATGTACACCGTGCCCATGCCGCCGCGGCCGATCACGCCCTCGACGCGGTAGCCGCCGAAGGTGCGGCCCACGAAGGGATCCGGATGCGACTCGCTCACCCTTGTCCGCTTGAGGGGATCCACGGCGCTGTCTACTTCCGCACGCTCCATTTTAGTCGCCTCCGGCAGGAAGGCCCTTGGGAGGGCTCGTCTTGAAGTCCGAGGCGGAGACGGGCTGCGTGACCGAGATGGCGCCGCCGACCTCCCCGACCGCGCCCAGGAGGAGCCAGCGGAAGGCCGCCTCGGCCCGCGGATTCAGCGGATCGTCCCTCGCCGGCACGAGGAGGATGATCTGGTCGCGCCAGCTCACGAGCCGGTACTGCTGCGCGACCGCGAGGTCGACACCGAGCTCGCCGGCGACCCACTGGATCGCCGCCGGGTCCGCCGACAGCTTGTCCACGAAGCCAGGGACCTTCCCCGAGGTCCACTTGGCGATCACCCCGTGCGGCTGCGCCGAGAACGCATCCAACGCGATGGCGTCGTAGTCGACGGCCGGCGGCGACTCGACCGGCGGCGCCTCTGGCGCGGGCTCCGGCGTCCGGACCCCGAGGAACAGGAGGAGGAACACGCCGGAGAGGAGGATCGCGCCGGCGACCGCCCCGACCCACCTCGCGGCCGTGCCGCGCCTCGCGACCATGCGCACGAGGATGACGGCGAGGATGGCGAGGATCGCGGACTTCAGGAGCTTGAGCCCGAGGACGAGCCCGACGAGGAACATGAGGCAGCCGACCCCGCTCGCGGGATCCTCCACCGCGGGCCGCTTCCTGCGCCGCGCCCCGCCCACGTGCGCCTCCTCCTCCGCGGTGAGCCGCGCGGCGACGTGGATGTCCGGGCCCTTCCGCCGGGGCTCCTCGGGACGGGGCGCCTCGGCGGCGGGCGGCGGCTGCGGCGACGCCGCGGCGCTCAGAACGCGCGACACC
>JAKLKT010000358.1:2102-6066 GCA_023150495.1 Planctomycetota bacterium | reverse complement strand
CGCAGGGGCCCTACGACCCGACGCAGCCGACGGTCCCGGGCGTGAACCCGCCGGGCGCGAACATCATCGTGCCGGGGACGACGACGTACGACTCGTACAACACGACGAACGACATGCTCATCATCACGCCGAGCGGCATCACGCCGAGCAACCCGCTGCCCGAGGGGCAGTACTCGGTCATCGTGCAGCAGGGCGTGCGCGGCGCGGACGGCGACGGCATGAAGGGCGCCGAGTACTTCTTCTTCTTCCGCGTCGGCCAGGACAACCTCGGCCCGGTCGTCGTGAAGACGTCCCCCCTCCCCGGCGCCACCAACGTGGACCCGGCCGCGGAGATCCGCATCACGATGTCCGAGACGATCCTCGCGGCCACGGTGAACTCGAGCACGATCAGCGTGTCGTTCCAGCCCGCGGGCGCCGCGGCGGCGACGCCGATCCCGGGCCGCTTCTACACGGACGGCGGCAACGGCCCGGGCAACAACTTCCCGAACATCCAGCTCGACTCGCAGGGCACGCCCGGCCGCTCGGGCGTGAGCCCGCGCAACGGCGCGGACATCGTGTTCCGGCCCGACCTCGAGGCGTTCCCCGTGAACATGGCGGTCGACGACCCGGTGGACTTCACGAACGCGCCCCCCTGCAACGTGCCGGCGGGCGCCGGCCTCCGCGTCGACCCGCCCCGCAAGGGCAACAAGGGCTACCCGCTCGGGCAGGCCATCACGGTGAGCTTCGTCACCATCGGGACCGGCGTCGCGGACACCGCCGGCAATCCGATCCCGGCCGGCAGCCCGAACCTCAGCTTCACCTTCCGGACGAAGCCGATGCCCGAGGCGATCTTCGCGCCGGACAACACGGGCGCGGTCTACTTCGGCGACACGGTCGGCGTCGGCGTCATCGATGTCGATCCCGCCCGGTCGCCCTACCTCGTCGGCCCGAACCCGGCGCGCGCGCCGAACTCGGTCGTGACGGTCGGGACGGGGCTGAACAGGAAGGTCGTGCGCGTCCCCGTCGCGGACCTCGTCGACATGACCACGGACACGCGCCCGTACAGCGCGTTCTTCACGCTCTTCGACTGCGTCAACCCGCCGCCGGTCTCGAACCTGGCCATGCCCGTGCTCTACGCCGCGAGCGGGGCGGTGGGGGGCGGCCAGGTCGTCGTCATCGACACGTTCAACATGGTGCCGATGGGGCGTTTCGGCACGCCGTCGCCCGGCGGCGTGGCGCTGACCGCGTACGGCGCCGCCACCGGCGGCAGCCGCCTCGTCATCTCGAACTTCAGCGCGAACACCGTCACCGTCTACGACATCTCGCAGGTGCGCTGGTTCACGGGACAGGGCGTCCTTCCGGCCTTCCCGGAGCAGGCCAACCTCGCCGCGCTCGTGGCGAGCGGCGCCGCGAAGCTGATCCTCAGCGAGGACGACTTCAAGGCCGTCTTCCCGCGGCAGCGGCAGGACATCTCGTCGCCCCCGGGACCCCCCATCATCGGCACCATCAAGGTGGGCGTGAGCCCGACCAAGGTGCGCATCACCGGCCTGCCGAGCTCGCTCGGCTCGCCGGGATTCCCCTGCTACAGCCCGTACCTCACCGCGAACCCGATCGTCTGTTCCCTGAACGCGGGCAACAACACGGCCGACTTCACGGAGCTCCAGAAGCTCAACCAGAGCGCGGCCATCGACCCGGACCTCCCCGGCGTGAACCTCTCCTCGCAGCCGACCGACGTGGCGTGGGCCCCGTGGAGCTACCGGCCCGGCTACCCGACGAGCACCGGCTCGTACTACTTCTTCATCACGAGCGTCGGCGGCACGGTCGAGCTCTTCGCTTCGGGGTTCCTCGCGAGCACGGCGTCGGTGCGGCCCGGCTCGGCGAGCAACTGGACGCCGAACAAGATCATCAACTCGATCACGGGCCTCGACACGCCCTCCTCGGTCCAGTGGATCACGAGCGGCACCGGCGCGTTCCAGTACCTCTCCGGCTACACCTTCTCCGCGATCGTCTGCGAGACGGGGAAGAACCGGCTGGTCGAGGTGGACGTGACCTCGGAGTTTCCGACGAACCTGTTCCAGATCACGAACCCGGAACTCGCCGCCGGGCTCGGGCCCGTCGACGCCGCCGGGGACCCGCAGACGGCGGTCCCGTACGTCCCGTGCGGCCCGAGGTTCACGACCTACTACGTGGCCAACGCCGGCCAGGGAACCGTGAGCACCGGCAGCTACATCGGAGGCGTGATCGGGGCGGACATCAGCACGCCCGGCGTCGTGATGATCGCCACCTGGTGGAGCCGGTAGCCGCCGCGAGGCGATCGGGAGGGGGTCCGGGGGCCTACACTTCCCGGGCATGGACGAGGGGATCCTCGCCGCCCCCGCGCTGCCGCACCGCCGCTGGACGGGCCTCCGGAGCGAGGTCCGGGAGGCACTCTTCTTCACCTGCCACCACGCGGCGAGCTGCGCGTTCGCGGCGTGGATCTTCCTCTGGCTCGGGCTGACCCGCTGGATCGAGGTCCCGGGGATCGCGCGCTACGACCTGATGCTCCTCCTCTGCCTCGCGTTCCAGGGGTTCGCCGTCTGGCGCCGCATCGAGACGGTGGACGAGCTCAAGGTGATCTGCGTTTTCCACCTGCTCGGCCTCGCGATGGAGATCGTGAAGGTCCGCCACGGTTCCTGGAGCTACCCGGGACCGGGCGTCGCGAAGGTCATGGGCGTGCCGCTCTTCTCCGGGTTCATGTACGCGAGCGTCGCGAGCTTCATGTGCCAGGCGTGGCGGCGGCTCGATCTCGTGATGGTGCGATGGCCGAGACCCGCGGTCGCAGCGCCGATCGCGGCGGCGATCTACCTGAACTTCTTCACGAACCTCTTCCTGCCGGACGTCCGTTGGGCGATCCTGCCGCTGCTCCTCCTCGCGTTCGCGCGGACGACGGTCGAGTACACGCCCTGCCTCGTGCGGCGACGGATGCCGATCCTCGTATCGTTCGGCCTCATCGCCTTCTTCATCTGGCTCGCCGAGAACATCGGCACGTTCCTCTCCGCGTGGCGCTATCCGAGCCAGCACCACGGCTGGCGGCCGGTCTACCTCCAGAAGCTCACGAGCTGGTACCTGCTCGTGATCGTGAGCCTGCTGATCGTGGTCGAGCTGAAACGCGCGAAGCTGCGGCGGGCGGGGATGCTCGTGCCGGGCCGCATCGGGCACGCGTGAGGGGAGTCGGCCCCCGGAGCCCCCTCCCATCGCGGCCGGCTACGCCTCGATCTCGACCGTGCCGTCGCGCACGCGGACCGGGTAGCGCGCGAGCGAGACCATCGGGTTCAGCTCGCAGCGGCCGGTCGAGACGTCGAACCGCCACTCGTGCCAGGGGCAGGTGACGGTCGTGCCGTCCAGCGTGCCCTCGTGCAGCGGCCCGCCCGCGTGGAGGCAGGTGTCCTCGATCGCGTGGAACGCGCCGCCGACGTTGAAGAGCGCGATCGCCTTGCCGTCGATCTCGACGAGGCGCGCGGCGCCAGGAGGCAGCTCGTCGGCGCGGCAGATCGGGCGGTAGCTGGCCACGGCGCGATTGTAGAATCGGATCCGGACCATGCGGAAGTCGGTCGCGGCCCTCCTGCTGCTCGGCACCCTGGCGGCGGCGGACGAGCGCTACTCGTTCGTCCTCGACGACAAGGAGGTCGACCCGCCGATCGTGTCGCTGGAGGCGACGCCGGAGCATCCCCGCGCCGGCGACCTCGCTCGGATCGGCGACGTGTGGATCACGCTCGGGGAGCCGGGGCCGTACCGGTTGCGCTCCGAGCGGGGCCGGATCCTCCTCGTGGCGCCGGACGGCGCGGAGACGCTCCTCGCGGCGACCACGATGGCGGACCTGTCGCGCGAGGACATGCGGCAGCTGCGGGGCCTGCGCATCGAGACGTGGAACGACGCGATCGCCGAGCTCGCGGCCGGGATCGACCCGGCGACTTGTGTGACGCTCTCCACTGCCGAGCCCATCGCC
>JAKLKT010000358.1:0-2057 GCA_023150495.1 Planctomycetota bacterium | reverse complement strand
CCGAGACGCGATGTCCCGTTCCCCGTCGGGGCGTCCATCGGCCGCTTCCGCTCGCTCCGCGTGCTCCTCGCGCCGGGCGTCACCGTTGAGGACCCGTACGGATTCAAGGACCTCGGTGAGATGCGCCTCCTCTCGCTCTATGGAGCGAAAGGCGTCCGAGACGTCGGCTTCGTCCCGCGAATGGCGAAACTCCGCCTGCTCGCGATCGCGGACACCGAGGTCAGGGATCTAGGCCCTCTCGGAGGGCACCCGTCCCTGACCCACGTCTACGCCTCCGGCAGGTCGATCGAGCGGCTCCCGACAGGGCGGATGCCCGCGCTGCGGGAGATGATCGCGTACGGCGCCCGCTGGTCCGACGAGGCGCGCGCCGCCTTCGTCCGCGAGAACCCCGAATGCAAGCTCACGGACCGGTGGGAGCCCGCGCTGCGCGAGGCGCTCGCGACCTGCGACCGGATCCGCGTGCGCTCCGGGGGCACGTGCTGCCGCGAGGAGCGCGCCGAGGAGACGCTCTTCGAGGTCCGCGAGGCGGAGGAGATCCGGGAGGTTGTCCAGGGAATCACGATCCACAACGTGCCGTCCTCGTGGAGCTGCGCGTGCTGCGGGTATCCGACGTTCGAGTTCTACGGGGGAGAGAAGCTGCTCGCGATGATCGCGTTCCACCACGGGCACAGCCTTCGATGGGCGGACGGACCCTGGCCGGGCGACGCTCCCCTCGTGGCGGAGAGCGCGGAGCGGCTGAAGGGGTGGCTCTCGCGCCACGGAGTCGCGGACATCGACAAGCCGCCCGTCCGGGACCGGGCCCGACGGAACCTGATCTCGGCGTATCAGGGCGCGCTCGAGGAGTCCTTCGAGACCGTCTGGGACGCGGAGACCCCCGAGGACAGGGCAGCCGCGCTCATGGCCGTTCCCGGTGCCGAGGACGAGCGGGTCGCCGTCTGGTTCCGTGCGCTCGGCTGCCACGACGGCGGCTGGGACCGGGCCGTCGGGTTCGACCCGGTCCTCCTGGGACTCCTCGCCGAGGTCCCCGCGAGGACGCTCGCGGCGGCGCTTCGGAGGGTGCTCGCAGGGGAGGACCACATCGGCCGCGACGGCGCCGGTCGCTGGCTCCTCTGCGAGGAGGGCTGGACGAAGCTCCCGGCCGACGAGCTCGCGGCGGTCCTGCCGGAGGTCGCCCGCCGCGCGCTCGCGCACCCCGTCGCGTACAGCCGCCGCCGCGCCGTGCTCGCGCTCGCGGCAATCGGAAGCGCCGAGGCGATCGCCGAACTCCGGGCGTTCGTCGAGGGCGCGATCGAGCCGCGACATCGGCTCAAGATCGACGAGATCGAGCTTCCCGGGGTCTCCCTCGCGCGCGCCGACCCCGAGGAGCTGCTCGGCGCGGACTCGGAGCGAGCCGTGGCGGCGTTCCTCCTGCTCCGGCTAGGCGACGTCCTTTGCCTCGCGGCCATCCGCGAGCTCGCGGAGGCAGCCGACGGCGCGAACGCGGACCTGCTCCGCCGAGGCCTTGCGATGATCGAGAGACGCTGAGGAGATCCCGATGCGACGCACATGGACCCTGTTCCTGCTCGCGGGCATCGCCGCGGCCGGGAGCGAGACGCCGCCCCCGGGCCCCCCCTGGATCCGCGACCTCGGCGAGGCCGTCTCGCTCGCGGAGAAGACCGGTCGCCCGGTCTTCGTGTACCTGACCAAGACCTACTGACCCCACTGCGTCGTCGTCGAGGGGCAGTTGCTCCCGAGCCCGGACCTGAAGCCCGCCTACGAGAAGGTCGTCTGGCTCTACGTCTACCGCGACTTCGGCGGGAGCCCCGAGGACCTCGCCGCCGAGCGCGTCGCGCTCCGGCTCGGGATGACCGCCTACCCGCAGCACCTCCTCGTCGACCCCGCGTCGATGGAGATCCTCGCGGACACGGGGCGCTCGGTCGCGAGCTTCCTCGACGCGGTCGGGCGCGCGAAGGCGTCGCGCGGCGAGGGCGCCGCCGCGCGGATCCGCGAGGCGGAGGGGCGCGCCGCCGCGCTCGAGAAGGCAGGGTCCGTCGCGGCCGCGCGGAAGGCGCTCTCGG
>JAKLKT010000357.1:6807-8551 GCA_023150495.1 Planctomycetota bacterium | reverse complement strand
TGCAGGAGAAGCTCGAGGACCGCGTCCGCGAGGTGCTCCGGCGGCTGAGCCCTTCGCTGGCCGTCGACGGCGGCGGCGTGGAGCTCGACCGCATCGAGGGGACGACCGTCTACCTGCGGCTCACGGGGGCGTGCATCGGCTGCCCCGGCTCCGACATCACCCTCCGCTACGGCCTCGAGAGCGCGCTGACGGAGGAGATCCCCGAGATCAAGGCCGTGGTGGCGGCCGGAGGGGGGGCGGGGGGGTAGCGCCGCCGAGCCGGGTGGCGAGCGGCGCATACGGCTCCCCGCGCAACTAGCGCGCCACGCGCGCTGCCGCGAGATCGGGAGCGTAGGCGTTGCGCCCGAGACGGAGCCCCTCGACGCCGCGCCGCGCGAGCGCGAGCCGGTCGGGGGCGAAGAGCGGCACGAGCATCGCCTCCGCCTCGATCCGCGCCTCGATCTCCGCGTAGCGGGCGGCGAGCGCCTCGCCCTCGACTGGGAACGTCGCGCGGACGAGCGCGGCCATCTCGGCGTCGCCCGCCTCGGGCGAGAGGAACCGCGAGACGAGCCACATGTGGGGGTCGTACGGGAGGCCGTGGGTGGTCGAGACGGCGAGGTCGTAGTCGCCGTCGGCGAGACGCTTCAGGTACTCCGGCCGCGGCGCCGCGATCACGTCGATCGAGAACCCCGCGGAACGCGCCTGCCGCGCGACCGCGAGCGCGAGGCGCACGTGGTCCGGGTCGAGGTCGTGGACGAGGAATCGCGCCGTGACGGGGGGGGCGGCGGGGGGGGTGGGCGGCGGGGACGCGATCCGGCGCGCCGGCCACGAGGGCACCGCGAAGAGGGTCTCCCGCGGTTCGGCGTAGCCCGCGGCCACCTCGCGGACGAGCGCCTCCCGGTCGATCGCGGCCGCGAGGCGGAGCCGCGCGTCGCGGTCGCGGAAGGGTGCCGCGTCGCGGTTGAACCGGAGGAAGACCGTCAGCGACCCCGGCGACGAGAGGACCTGGAACTCACCGCCCGCGCCCAGCTCCCTCGCCTCCTCGCGCGGGATCTGCGGCACCCAGCCGTCGACGACCGCGTCGACCTGCCCCGACCGGAGCGCCGCGATCGGGCTCAGCACGATGTGGTCGCCGCCGTCGAGCGTGCGGACCTCGATGCGGCTGCCCGTGTCCACCTGCGCGAGCAGCGTCGCGACGCCGGGGTCGTGCCGCTCGACGCGGAAGGGGCCGCTACCGAGGGGCGTCTCCGGCCCCCCGGAGGTCACGGCGCACGGGTTCAGCGCCGCGAGGTCGCGCACGAGCGGATAGGGCTCCCTCATCACGAAGTCGAGCCGCGCCGGGTGCGGGGCCTCGATCCGCTCCACGCGCGAGCTCATGCCGAGCCAATCGTGCTCCGGCTTCCCGATCCAGCCGTCGAAGTGCGCCTTCACCGCGGCCGCGTCGCACGGTCGGCCGTCGTGGAAGCGCGCGCCGGGCCGCAGATGGAAGGTCCACCGCGCGCCGTCCGCGGATCGCTCCCACGAATCCGCGAGGCCAGGGGCCGTGTTGCCCGCGTCGTCCACGCGGACGAGCGTCTCGAAGACAAGCGACTTCACCGCGAAGCCCCCGTGGTAGACGAGCGGCGTGATCGTCGGCTCGGCGCGGCGCATGCCGACGATGCCGAGACGCAGGGGGGCCGCGGCGGCGGGCGGGTCGGCGGCGAGAACGCCGGGAAGGCCGTACCCGGGCGGCCGGTAGAGCATCGAGAGGCGGCCGGAGTAGCCG
>JAKLKT010000357.1:2807-6777 GCA_023150495.1 Planctomycetota bacterium | reverse complement strand
GAGTAGCCGCAGCAGAGGATCTCGTCCGTCGCGTTGCGGCCGTCCGCCTCGATCGTCGCGAGCCAGTGGCCCTTGTCGCGGTCGCGGAAGATCGTCGTCCTCGTCCAGCCCGCGCTCTCGCGGGCGAGGATCTCCACGCAACCGCTGTAGCCGAAGACCGCGATCGTCTCCTGCTCCGGGTCCTCCCCGAAGCGTCCGGTCACGACGCCGCGTGCTCCGAGCGGCCCGGCGTAGATCAGCTCCGGCGCCTTCCACGCGTCGCCCCGGCGCTCGTAGCGGTAGACGCGGCCGTCGTCGCAGACCGTGTAGAGGACGATCGCGTCCCCGTCCTCGCGGAGCGCGACGCGTCCCATGCCGGTGAGCTGCCGGTCGATCTCCGTGAAGCGCGCACCCTCGCCCTCGAGCCGCAGGGTCTCGAGCCGGCCGGCCCGCGACACGATCGCCACCTCGGGCGCCTCGCCCGCCGCGTGCGGGAGGACAACGGCGTCGCGGACGCGGGTGTCGAGCGGCTGCAAGCGGCGCACGGCGAGCTTGCTCCCTCCGCCGCTCACGACGTAGAGCCCGCCCGGCCAGGTGAACATGAGCATCTCGTTCCCCGGCGCCTTCGGGTCGAGGTCGCCGATCACGAGCGTGTGGATCTCCTCGCCGGGCAAGTGCGCGACGAGGCGCGTCTCGAGCGCGCCGTGCGCATGGGGGACGATCTGCCAGAGGCAGCCCTTCTTCCCCCCGGTGTAGAGCTCCCTGCCCGGGACGTCCGGATCGAGGTCGCCGTGGGCGAGCCCGCCGAGCCACGCGCCCTCCTGGAGCGTCTCCATCGGCGTCCAGCGGCCGCTGTAGGGGACGAGGATCGTGCAGCGGCCGAGGTCGTCGAGGGCGACGACCTCCTCGGTGCCGACGGAGTCGAAGATCGGGAAGGCGCCGACGGTCCAGATGCCCGTGGTCCCGCGGTCGAGGACGAGCTGCGCGTGCCAGCCCCCCTCCGCGGGCAGGACGACCTCCTCCTTCGTCGGGTCCCCGGCAAGTGCCGTCCCGAGGACGAGGAGCAGCGCGAGGCCAGCCGGCTTCTTCATGCCTCGCGCACCGCAAACGCCGAACCGTATCGCCTTGGCGACAGGCGGCGGGAAGCCCGCGCCCCGCGGTGACGACGCGGCGTTACGGGAGCGCCTCAGCGGCGCCGCGCGGAGACGAGGTAGTGGACGCTGACGGAGGGCGGGACCGGCAGGGCGAAGCAGCGGATGTCGATGAACCCGGCGGCCTGCAACAGGAGCGATGCGTCCGCGGGCGAGAGGCCGTTCCGGTAGGGCGCCCGCGCGTCGGGGGGCCGGCGCGGCGGGAAGAGCAGGCTCGCCCTGCGCAGGAGCCCGCGGCGCGCGGTGCTCTCGAGGAGCACGACCCGCCCGCCCCGCTCCAGGAGCCCGTGCCAGTCCGCGAGAACGCGCTCCGGCTCGCGCGCGCGGCTCACGAGGTGGCGCGCGACGACGGCGCCGTGGATGGCGCCCGTGAGCGCGTGCGACGGGTCGAGCGCGAAGCACCCGTTCTGCTCGAGGAGCTCCCGCCACTCCCCCGAAGCCCCCTCGATGTCGACCACGATCCGGGCCGACCCGACGGCCTCGCCGAGGACGGCCCTCCACGTGGCGCTGGTCGGCGTCGCGGCGATCATCGCACCACGCATTGCAAAAGGGGGGCCGCCTGCCGCGCTAGAAGTCCACCTGGAGGCGGGTGCCGAACACGGTGAGGCTGCCCTCGCCGAACGCCCCGCCCTCGCTGACGTCCACCCAGACCACGTTGAGCATGACGCGCATGTTCGGGTTCCAGTACCAGTTGACGCCGAGCGTGATCGCCTCCTGGAGGCCGCCCGTGACCCCGGAGTCGGAGAGGTCGACGCTGTCGTAGCGGACCGCGATCTGCCACGCGCCCGCCCCGGAGCCGCCGGCATGGAACCTGTCCTCGATGTTCGGCCTGTCGAGGGCCTTCTTCTCCCTGCTGTAGCTCACGCGGCCGCCCCTGAGGAAGTACCCGACCTCGACGTAGAAGCCCGTGAAGCTCGGGTCGGTGCCCCCGTTGACGTCCACCCAGTAGTACTCGGCCTGGACGTGGAGCCTCTGCCACGTGAAGAGCAGCTCGAAGCAGTAAGCCGCCTCGTCCTCCGCCGTGATCGAGCCCGTGTCGACGAAACGCACGCCCGTGCCGATGTCGGGGCGCGCGCGGTACTGCTTCGTCCCGGACGGGGTGTCCGCGAAGAAGTAGCCGAGCCCGACGTGCAGGATCCGGTTCGAGTCCTTCTCCTCGAGGAAGAAGGCGGCGAATCGCGCGGCCACGCCGTAGCCGCCGTTGTCCGTCGCGGTCCCGTTCGTGGTCGCCTTGAAGGCGCTGATCGCGACGAGGAGCCGCTTCTCCGCGAGGAAGTTGTTCGAGAGCATGAAGCCGTCCTGGTACGAGGGCACGAACGCCTGCGTCGGCCCGGCCCGCTCCATGAACGTGAGGAACCGCGTGCTCGTCATCTCGGCGAGGCTGAAGGGCTGCTTGAAGAGGCCGGCCGAGAACGTGCCGACCGGGCCGAGGTTCTTGAGCCCGAGCATCGCCCAGCGGAGCGTGGGCGACCCGGTCGCGAAGTCGATCGCGACCTGGTAGAAGGCGTTCGTGAAGAGCGTGCCGTCCGCCTGGAACCAGAGCTGGCGCATGTACCAGCTGTCCTGCTTCTGCGCGCTGCCGTAGTCGTCGCTCCCGAAGTAGGCGCCGTCGTAGAGGATGCGCCCGCCGATGTGGGCGGTGAACGCCTTGTCCGCCGTCTCGAACCGGAGGCCGTCTTTCCAGAACGCCTTGAACGTGTTGTCCGCCGGGGCGACCGGGGGCGTCTCCGCGAGGTAGTCCGCGACCTCCTTCGCAAGCGAGGGGTCGGCCGACTTCTCGGCCTCCGCCCGCGCGGACAGCGCGAGGAAGAGGATCCCTGAGAGACCGAGGAGAACGCGGACCATGGCACGGTACCTCCCACGCCGGCGTACCCACCCGCCGGCGGACCGCGGAGATTATGCAAAGGCCGCGCCGCTTGCCGCCATCGGATATTCCGACTCGGCTTCGCGACGGGTGTCACCACGCACGCCCGCGTGCGAGGGGTGTCATGCACGGGCCCGTGACAGGACGCCTACATTGGTCGGCGTGAGCCACGGGCACGGCAGCGGAATCCGGGGGGGTGCGGGGGCCGGGCTCCTCGCGTGCCTCCTCGCCGCGCCGCTCCTCGCGGCCCCCGCGGACGACTACGCGGTCCTCCTCGCGCGATCGGTCAAGGACGACGGCATCGACTACGCGGAGCTCGCGACAGGCCGGGCGGCGCTCGACGCCTACGTCCGCTGGATCGAGACGGCGGACCCGGGCGCCGGGGCGGCGGATCGCGCCGCCTTCAGGATCAACGCGCACAACGCGCTCGTCCTCAGGCACCTCCTCGACACGCGCCCGCCGGTCGTGGACCTCGCCGAGGTGGGCAGGATAGCGGCGACGGTCGCCGGCCGGCCCACGACGGTCGACTCGCTAGCGGCGCTCGCGCGCGAGTCCGCGGGGCCGCTCGCCCGCTTCGCGCTCTACCGCGGCACCCGGAGCTGCCCGCCGCTCCCGGCCGTGCTCTACCGCGGCGCGGATCTCGCGGAGGCGCTCGACCAGCAGGCGCGCGCGTACCTCTCCGACGAGGAGCAGAACCGCTTCGCGTACGCGCAGCTCGAGGCCGAGCTCTCGATGCTCCTCCTCTGGCACCGCGAGGACTTCGAGCCGCTCCAGCCCTTCCTCGCGGATCACCTGCCGCGCGAGAAGGAGGAGATCGCCCGCTCCCTCGGGAAGACGCAGTGGCGCATCTCGTTCCGGCCCTACGACCGGACGCTCGCCGAGGCGGGGGGAGGAGGGGGCAGGCCGCACCCGTTCTGGCTCGTCCTCTACGCCGCGGTGGCGGCGGGGCTTCTCTTCCTCGGCGCGCGCGCGTTCC
>JAKLKT010000357.1:0-2746 GCA_023150495.1 Planctomycetota bacterium | reverse complement strand
GCTCCCCCCGGCCCCCTCACCCCCCTGACGGGTACACTGCGCGCGATGGAGACCCACGAGAGCGTCCTCGAGATCATCGGGAACACGCCGCTCGTCCGCCTGCGGCGCGTCACCGAGGGCATCGCCTGCAAGGTCTACGTGAAGCTCGAGAACCTGAACCCAGGCGGCTCGCTCAAGGACCGCATCGGCTCCTACATGATCGAGAAGGCGGAGAAGGCGGGGAAGGTGAAGCCCGGGGGCACGATCGTCGAGTCGACGTCGGGGAACACGGGCGTCGGCCTCGCGGTCGCGTGCGCGGTGAAGGGCTACCGGCTCATCTGCACGATGCCCGACAAGATGAGCCAGGAGAAGATCAACCTCCTGCGCGGCCTCGGCGCGAAGGTCGTCGTGACGCCGACGGCGGTCGCGCCGGACGACCCGCGCCACTACGTGCAGACGGCGAAGCGGATCGCGAAGGAGACGCCGGGCGCCCACTACGTCGACCAGTTCAACAACCCCGACAACCCCGAGGCGCACTACAAGAACACCGGGCCGGAGATCCTCCGGCAGACGGGCGGGAAGCTCGACGTGTTCGTGGTCTCGATGGGGACCGGCGGCACGCTCTCGGGCGCCGGGCGGTTCCTGAAGGAGAAGATCAAGGGGCTGAAGATCGTCGGGGCCGACCCGGAGGGCTCGATCTACACCTCGATCGTGCGAAATGGGAAGCCATCGGAAACCCACGTCTACAAGGTCGAGGGGATCGGCCACGACTACGTGCCCGGCACGTGCGACCCGTCGCTCCTCGACGACTGCATCACGGTCAGCGACCGCGCGGCGTTCCAGATGGCGCGCCGCCTCGCGCGCGAGGAGGGGATCTTCGCCGGCGGATCCACGGGCGTGAACGTCGTCGCGGCGCTCGAGGTCGCGCGCAGGCTCCCGCCGGAGGCGACCGTCCTGACGCTCGTCTGCGACCTCGGCGAGCGCTACCTCTCGAAGCAGTGGAACGACGACTGGATGCGCGACAACCAGCTCCTCGAGGAGGCGGCGCAGCTCACGGCGGCGGGCGTCCTCGGCCAGCGGCGGCGCGAGGGCGAGGCGCTCGTGAGCGTCCCCGCCGACGCGACCGTGCGCGACGCGATCGACATGATGCGCAAGCGCGACCTCTCGCAGCTCCCGGTGCGCAGGGGCGACGCGATCGTCGGCTGCATCAGCGAGAACCAGGCGATCGACCTCCTCTTCCGCCGGAAGGACCTCGCGACGCTCAAGGTGGAGGCCGTCATGGGCCCGCCGCTTCCGGTGCTGCCCGCGGACACGCCGGCGGAGGAGATCGCCTCGATGCTCGCGCGCGGAACGAAGGCGGTCCTCGTGGACAAGGGCAAGGGGGAGCTGGCCGTGCTGACGAAGTTCGACTTGATCCACGCGAGCGCACGATGACGGAGCACCGGTTCGACACCCGCGCGATCCACGCCGGGCAAAAGCCCGACGAGACGACCGGCGCGATCATGACGCCCGTCTACCTCACGTCCACGTACGTGCAGGAGGCGCCGGCGGAGCACAAGGGCTACGTCTACGCGCGCGGCGACAACCCGACGCGACGGGCGCTCGAGGGCTGCCTCGCGTCGCTCGAGGGGGCTTCGCACTGCACGGCGACCGCGTCGGGCCTCGCCGCCGAGACGATCGTGCTCACGGACCTCGGCGCGGGCGCGCGCGTGGTCGCCGGGAACGACCTCTACGGCGGCACCTACCGCCTCTTCGAGCGCGTGTTCAGGAAGCTCGGCCTCGACTTCGAGTACGTGGACACGAGCGATCTCGGGAACGTCGAGAAGGCGCTCAAGCGGAAGACGGACCTGCTCTGGCTCGAATCCCCCACGAACCCCCTGCTCAAGATCACCGACATCCGCGGCGCGGCGGCGTTGGCCCGCGCGCGCGGGGTGCCGGTGCTCGTGGACAACACGTTCGCATCCCCCTACCTCCAGCGGCCGCTGGAGCTCGGTGCGGACGTCGTGATCCACTCGATGACGAAGTACCTGGGCGGGCACAGCGACCTCATCGCGGGCGCGGTCTTGACGAGCGACGCGGCGCGCGCGGACCGCTACAGCAAGCTCGCGAACTGGACCGGCCCGTGCGCGGCGCCGCTGACGTCGTTCCTCGTGCTGCGCGGCCTGAAGACGCTCCACGTCCGCATGGACAGGCACTGTGACAACGCGGAGCATCTCGCGTCGTGGCTCGCGGGACATCCGCGGGTGAAGCGCGTGTGGTACCCGGGGCTCCCGTCGCACCCGAACCACGCGGTGGCGAAGCGGCAGATGTCGAGGCCGGGGGGGATGCTCTCGCTCGAGCTGGACGGGAGCGTGGAGGACGGCAAGCGCTTCTGCGCGGCGACGGAGGTGTTCAGCCTCGCGGAGAGCCTCGGCGGCGTGGAGTCGCTGATCGAGCATCCGGCGTCGATGACGCACGCCTCGGTCCCGGCGGAGGAGCGCCGGAAGGCGGGCTTCACGGACGGCCTGATCCGCCTGTCGGTCGGCATCGAGCACAAGGACGACCTGCGGCAGGATCTCGAGCAGGCGTTCGCGCGGACGTTCGGCAGATGACGCTCGCGGAGCGCGCCTGGGACCTCGCATGAGAGGGGGCTCCGGGGGCAGGACGGCCGGGGCGGGCCTCCTCGCGCTGCTCGTTCCCGCTCTGCCCTCGTGCCGCAACATCGAGGCCGAGCCGTCGCCGACGCATTCACAGGCGGTTCGCATGTCCATGCGGCTCCTCCGCCTTG
>JAKLKT010000356.1 GCA_023150495.1 Planctomycetota bacterium | reverse complement strand
CAGCACTCGTGCGGACGCGGGGCAGGGGCCTCGTCGTCGGGCGGACTGCGCATCGATGTCCCTCCAAGTCCGCACCCACGTCTACAGGGCCGAGACGGGCGCGTAGGCCTCGGCGACGTACTGCTGCACCATGCGCTGCGTGTTGAAGTAGGAGCCGTTGAGCGCGATCGAGCTCCGCATCACGTCGGACCACGAGTCCGGCGGGCCCCGGAACCGCGGGAGGATCTCGCGCTCGAGCTTGGCGTAGAGCTCCTCCGCATCCTGCGCGTCGTCGCCCTCCCGCGGCTCCCGCGAGCCGATCGACCACCCCGTCACGCCCTCGATGTGCCCCTCGAGCCACCAGCCGTCGAGGACGCTCAGGGAGGGCACTCCGTTCAGCGCGGCCTTCATCCCCGACGTGCCCGACGCCTCCAGCGGCTTGCGCGGCGTGTTGAGCCAGAGGTCGACGCCGGCGACGAGGATCCGCGCCAGCTCCATGTCGTACTCGGGCAGGTAGACCACGGGGACGGCCCCCGCCAATCGCCTCCCGAGGCGGAGGATCTTCCGGATGAGCTCCTTGCCGCCCTCGTCGCGGGGATGCGCCTTGCCGGCGAAGACGAGCTGCAGCGGCCCGCGTTCCTTCGCGATCGCGCGCAGGCGATCCGGGTCGCGCAGCACGAGGTCCGCGCGCTTGTAGGGCGTGGCGCGCCGCGCGAAGCCGATCGTGAGCGCCGCGGGATCGAGGCGGGCACCCGTCGCGCGCTCCACGCGCTCGAGGAGGATCCGCTTGGCCTCGGCGTGGGCCGCACGGAGCTCGTCGCGCGGAATGCGGAAGGCCGAGCGAAACGCGAAGGCGTCGGCACGCCACTCCGGCATGTGGCGGTCGAAGAGCCGCGCGAGGGGCGGCGCCGCCCACGTGACCGGGTGGACGCCGTTCGTGATGGCGTGGATGGTGTGGTCGGGGAACATCCCGCGCGATACCTCCCCGTGACGCTTCGCCACCCCGTTCACGTACCCGCTCACGTTGAGGCCGAGGAGCGTCATGCTGAGCTCTTCCGGTCCTCCGAGCATGCGGAGCACCTCGAGGTCGACCGTCTCCCCGAGGAGATCCGCCGCGCAGCCGTAGTCGAACCTGTCGTGGCCCGCGGGCACCGGCGTGTGCGTCGTGAACACGCATCTCGTCCGCAGCGCGCCGAAGTCCCAGGTCCCGCGCGTCCCCTGCGCCTCCGCCAGCAACTCGAGCGCCAGGAGTGCGGCATGTCCCTCGTTCATGTGGTAGCGCGCGATCGACTTGTGCCCCAGCGCGCGGAGGATCCGCAGGCCGCCGATGCCGAGGATCGCCTCCTGGGCCAGGCGGCCGCGGCCGTCCCCGTCGTAGAGCCGGCGCGTCAGCCGCCGGTCCTCCGCGGCATTGCCGTCGATGTCGGTGTCGAGAAGGAGCACGGGAACGCCTCCGAGGGCGCCCGCCAGCCGGTACTCCCAGGCCCGCACGGCAACGTCCCGCCCGCCGAGCCGGAGGGTCGCCACGGCGGGCAGGAGCCTCAGCTTCTCCTCCGGATGCCAGGGGCTCGGCTCTTCCGACTGGCTGCCGTCCGCGTCCAGCCGCTGGCGGAAGTACCCCTCCCTGTAGAGGAGCGTCACTCCGACGGCGGGCACGCCGAGGTCCGCGCAGGACCGGAGCGTGTCGCCCGCGAGGATCCCCAGCCCGCCGCAGTACGTCGGGAACGCAGGATCGATCGCGATCTCCATCGAGAAGTAGGCGACGCGCCGCCGCTCCGAGCCCGCCGTTGCGCTCGCCGCCAGATACCGGGCAGGCTCGGCCGCAAAGAGGTTGCGGCACAGCTCCGAGCAGAAGCGGTATGTGATTTCCCGCCACGTGACGCGCAGCGGGGCGTCGTCGCCGACGCGCATGCCGCACACCGGATCCGTCGCCATCACGCCCTCCCGCGGCCGCCGACGTACCTCTCCGGATCCGCCTCGAACAGCCGGCGGCACTTGTCGACGCAGAAGTAGTACGTGCCGCGGTCGTGCTGGACGGTGGCCACGGCCTCCCAGCGGCGGAGCGCCATGCCGCACACCGGGTCGACGACCGTCTGCTCCTTCTGATAGGGCGAGTCCGGCTCGCGGATGCGGAGGTACGTCTCTGCGAAGAGGCAGATGCGGTCGTCGAGGAAGCGCTCGAGCCGCGAGCGGTCGGCGCCGTCGAGAGGCATCTCCAGCGCACCCTCCTTCTCGTACTGGGCGAGGATCGGGATGATGCGGGCCTGGAAGAGGACGTGCACCTTGTCCGCGGCCGCGTCGTGCGCGAGGGACACGGACGCCTCCGCGCTCGCCGGGTACTCGTCGGTCGCGGCGAACTCCACCTTCGCGCCGGTGCATCCTGCGGCCACGGCCGCCTTCGCACCGGGGAAGCCCCCGGCCAGCGTCCTGAGCCGCGGCAGGATCGCACACTCGACCCAATCGCGCGAGACGGCGGCGAACCTGCCGAGTCGCTCGCTCAGGCCCTCCATCTCCACGGCGCGGGCCGTCGCACGACCCCGCAGCCGCGCCTCCGACTCCTTCACGAGGCGGGCGAGCCTCGCTTCGAGCTCGTTCGCGTCACTCATGGTGGGATCCTCCTTCCGACGCCGCCTGCGCAATGCCTCTCCGCCAGGGGCGAACGACCTTCAGCAGCTCAAGCACCGCGGCGGGAACCAGCGAGAGCGCGAGCAGCGCGATGCAGTGGGCGAGCGGCATGGGAGGCGTGTCGAGGAAGGAGCCCAGCCATTTGATGTGCGGGCTCGCGATCTGGATGAACACGCCGGCCGCAACGACGCCTACGAGGCGCCTGTTCGCGGGAACCCCGCGGCGCCAGAGGGGCACCGAGTCGCTCCGGCAGCCGAAGGACCGCAGCAGCTCCGCGAACACGAGCGTCGAGAAGGCGTGGGCCCGCGCCATCGCCAGGTCGTTCCAGATCCGCAGGCTCGCCACGTAGGCAACGAAGGCGGCTCCGGCCGTGAGCGCGCCCGTGAGCAGCATCCGCGAGAGGAAGGCCCGGTCGGCCAGCCTCTCGGCACGCCCTCGCGGCGCCGCCTTCATGACGGCAGGGTCCACGGGATCGACCGCGAGGCAGAGGGCCGGGAGGCCGTCGGTCACGAGGTTGATCCAGAGGAGCTGGATGGCCGCCAGCGGGACCGGGAGGCCGAGCGCCACGGCCCCGAGCATGAGCATGAGCTCGCCCGTGTTCCCAGCGAGGAGGTACTGGAGCGTCTTCCTGATGTTGGCGTAGATCCCTCGGCCCTCCTCCACGGCGGCAACGATCGACGCGAAGTTGTCGTCGGTGATGACCATGTCGGAGGCCTCCTTCGTGACCTCCGTGCCCGTGAGCCCCATCGCGACCCCGATGTCGGCCCCCTTGATGGCGGGCGCGTCGTTGACGCCGTCGCCGGTCATGGCCACCGTCCGTCCGTGCGCCTTCCACGCGCGCACGATGCGCAGCTTGTGCTCCGCCGTGACCCGGGCGTACACGGCGATCGCCGGCACGCGGCGGACGAACTCGGCGTCGCCGAGCGCGTCGATCTCGGGGCCCGTGACGACGTCGTCGCCGGCGCCCGCGAGCCCGAGCTCGCGAGCGATCGCCGCCGCCGTGCGCGGGTGGTCCCCGGTGATCATCACGACCCGTATTCCCGCGGCCCGGCAGCGGGCCACCGCATCCCTGGCCTCCGGGCGCGGCGGGTCGTACATGCCCGCGAGCCCGACGAAGACGAGGTCCTGTTCCAGGCGCTCCGCGTCGAGCGCTTCCCCCGTGCCCAGGTCCCGGTACGCCGCGGCAAGCACGCGCAGCGCGTCCCTCGCCATCGCGCCGCTCCGGTCGAGGATGCGGCGGCGGTCGTCGTCGCCCATCGGCAGCGCGCCGTTCGGACCGAGCAGCGCCGTGCACCGGGGCAGCAGCTCCTCGGGCGCGCCCTTGACGAGCGCCCGCCGGGCCCCGCCCGGGCCATGACGGCGGACGATGGTCATCCG
>JAKLKT010000355.1 GCA_023150495.1 Planctomycetota bacterium | reverse complement strand
CGCCGGCGCCGAGGAGCGCCCGGACGACCGCGTCGACCTTGAAGGGCTTCACGACCGCCGTCAGCTTGCGCATGCGCCCCCCGACCCCCCGTTCCTCATGCCACGGAAACCGTTGCCACGCCCGCGCGGCGGAGGAGCGCCGCCGTGACGCCGCAGCCGCGGGCGACGCCCTCCGCCGTGTGCACCTGCGCGCACCCGCAGGAGGGCGAACGCTCCTTCAGGTACGCGACCGCGCAGCCGTTCCGGAGCGCCTCCTCGACGGCCCTCCGCGCCCCGTCCAGGAATCGCCCGGTCACGTCCTCGCCGCGGTCGTTCACGACGCGCGCGCGGCCGTCCGCCACGTCCTCGCCGTCGCCGCCGACGATCCGCGCCGCCGGCCGCGGCGTCCCGAGGCCGCCCGCCTCCTCCGGACAGAAGGGGACCGCCTCGGCCCGCAGCGAGTCCGCGAGCCCCTCCACGAGCTTGTCCTTCCCGTCGAACCGGCACGCGCGTCCGAGGAGGCAGGCGGAGACGAGGACCCTCTGCACGCCCCCAAGGTACACGCCGGGCCCCGGGTCCGCCCGGGGGGCCTGAAGCCGCGGCCGAACCGTCCGAAAATGGGATTGTGCCGACGGCCAAGAGCCGGGGGGGCACGGGGAGGGTGCGGCGCCTCGCGCTGCTTTTGCCCGCACTCCTCGCCGGGTGGCTCCTCCTCTCCCATTTCGTGGTGCGCGCCCGGGTCGAGGGGTGGCTCCAGCGGACCTTCCGCGGCGACGCGAAGGTCTCGTGGGCCATCCTCTGGCCCGACTTCGACGCGACGGCCTTCGGCGTCTCGATCGAGACCCTCCACCACCGGCTCGAGGCGGAGCGCGTCGTCGTCGGAGTGAAGCCGCTCGCCTTCTTCGGCGGGCCGATGGTGGACAGGGTCGAGGTCCATGGCCTCTCGGCCGCGTTCGACGAGGGGGAGCCGGTCGAGCTGCTCCGCGTTCCCGCAGCCGGAGAGGAGGGGGTTCCGGGGGAGGAGGCGCCCGCCGCCGCCGATCCCCCCCGCGCCCCCCCTCTTCACTTCCGCGGCCCGCAGGTCTTCCTGCGCCGCCCGGACGGGACCGCGCGCCGCGTGTTCGCGGCGGAGCGCCTCGCCGCGACGCAGATCGGGGACCTCGCCTACCGCCTCGAGGCGGACGGGGGCGAGCTCGCCGTCGTCCCCTTCGAGAAGCTCACCGGGAGGCTCATCCCGCGCGCGGGGCACCTGCTGCTGTCGCGCATGCGGATGCGCTCCTTCAACGGCATGATCGCGGGCATGCTCGACGTCGACACCGCGCGGGCGGGCGGGTTCAACGGAGAGGTCGAGTGGCGCTTCGTCGAGGTGGACGAGGTCTGGACCACCTACGGCCTGCCCTACGCGGAGAAGCGGAAGGGCGATCTCGCGGGCAAGGTCGTCTTCCGCGCCGACCGCGTCGCGCTCGACGCGCTCAAGGGGAAGGGCGAGATCCAGCTCGAGAACGCCGCGTTCTTCTCCCCGCTCTCGTTCAAGGTCTTCCTCGTGATGAAGGTGCCGGTCGCGGCCGAGGCGCCGCTCACGCGCGGCACGATGACCTGCTCCTTCGAGGACTCGCGCTTCTACCTCGAGGCGGCCCGCTTCGAGGCGCGCGATTTCGCGCTCGACGGGCAGGGGATCGTCTCGTTCGCCGGCGGCTGCGACCTCGAGGTCTCGCATGCGGGCACCGTCGTCGCCGTGAGCGGCAGGATCGACGACCCGAAGATCACCGTCCTCCCGTTCTCGGCGATCACCGCCCCGGTCGACCGCATCTTCCGCGAGAGGGTCCGATGAGACACGTCCTCCTCCTCGCGCTCCTCCTCCTTCCCGCCTGCCGGGGCTACCGCGACCCCGAGGACAGCGTGGAGCTGCGCCGCAGCATCGACGACAGCAACGCCGCCACCCGCGTGCGGATCGCGCTCGGCGAGGACCCGCAGACGGCGCCCTACGCGGCGATCAAGGTGAGCTGCGAGGGCGGCGTGCTGACGCTCGAGGGGGATGTCGACCGCGCCGCCGTGCGCGCCCGCGCGGGCGACCTCGCCTCCGTCGATCCCGCGGTCCGGAAGGTGCGGAACCGGATCAGCGTTCGGACCGCCAGTTCTCCACGCTGACGATCCTGAAGCGGCCGTCCCGCTTCGCGAACGTGACGCGGAGGATCGCCGTCCCCTGGAAGCGCTTCGTGCGGACGTCCAGGCGGAAGAGCGGGATCAGCACCTCGCCGCCCTTCGGGATGTACGCGGGCGAGCCCGTCGTGAGCTCCTCGACGCGGTCGTCCACGAGGCACATGCGGAGGTAGCGGCCGATCGTCTCCTTCGAGTAGGCGCCGCGGTAGTCGTCCGCGACCGCGTCGAGGATCTCCGCCGCCGCGTCCTCGCCGCCCTGCCGCGCGAGATCGAGGAGCCGCTCGACCTCCGCCTCGACGCGCTCGGCGTCGGTCGTGATCAGCGCGTCGACCGCGAGCCAGAGGCCGATCGCGAGGAGCAGTCCCATGATCACGATCCTGCCCGCGCCCACGCCCGGAGTATACTGCCCGCTTGGCGCGCGGGACCACGGAACGGATGGCCCTCGCCGCGGTCGGGGGCGGCGTGACGGCGCTCTTCGGCCTCACGACGCGCTACCTCCGCCACGCGTGCCGCTGGCACCTCGGGGGGCCGCTCCACGAGGCGCTCAGGGACGGCCGCCCGCTGATCGTCGCCTCGTGGCACCAGGATGTCGTCCCCTTCTTCCACTACCTCGCGAACTTCTCGCGGCTCGAGGGGAACCGGCCGTTCCGGATGCTCGCGAGCCGTTCGTTCGACGGCGACGTCACCGAGCGGATCATGCGACCCTTCGGCTTCCGCTTCGTGCGCGGCTCCTTCGGCAAGGAGGGGGGCAGCGCCGCGGCGAAGGGGCTCCTCCGCGCGCTCGCCGCGGGCGAGCGGGTGGCGCTCGTCGCGGACGGCCCGCTGCCCCCGGCAGGGGTGATGCGCAAGGGCCCGGTCTACCTCGCGCGCGAGAGCGGCGTTCCGCTCTACCTGGCGCGGGCGTGGGCGCGGCCGCAGATCCTCGTGCCGCGCACCTGGTTCCGCATGGCGCTGCCGGTCGGCCGGGCGCACATCGCCTGCCTCTCGGCGGGCCCCGTGGACGTCTCGGGAACGCTCGAGGAGGCGCGCGCGCGCGCCGAGGGCGGGCTGCGGCGCCTGTGCGAGGAGGCGGACGCGCTCCTGTATCTGCGGCCGGAAGTGCGGGGCGGGGTCAGGCTCGCGGATCGGCCCGTATAATCCGGCGCGGATGGATCTCGCGTTCTTCGACCGCACGACGCGTGGGCGGCTGATCGTCACCGGTCGCGACCGGAAGGATCTCCTGCACCGGCTCGCGACGAACGCGATCGCGCCGCTCTCGCCCGGGCGCGGCACCGCGACCTGCTTCTGCACGAGCAAGGGGCGGCTCATCGACTGGACTGTCGTGCTCGACCGCGGCGAGGACCTGCTCCTGCTCTCGGGGAACCCCGAGCGCCTCGCGGGCCACATCGTCGAGTTCACGATCACGGAGGACGTGACCGTCCGCAACTACATGGCGATCGAGATCGCGGTGTGCGGGCCCCTCGCCGCGTCGTTCCTCGGCGTGAAGCTCGATCCCTGGCAGTTCGTCGACCTGAGCCTCGGCGGCGTCAAGGTCCAGGTCGTGCGCATCGAGCCGCTCCTCGGCGATGCGTACGCGATCCTCGCCCCGGACGCCGTCGCCCTGCGGCGGATGCTCCAGGAGCGGGGGAAGCAGCTCGATCCGGCGGAGGTCGAGCGGCTGCGCGTGGCGTGGGGCATCCCCGCCTTCCCGAACGAGATCAACGAGGAGACGAACCCGTGGGAGGTCGGCCTCGACGAGGCGATCTCGCTCGCGAAGGGTTGCTACATCGGGCAGGAGGTCATCGCCCGCATCCACACCTACAAGAAGCTGCGCCGGCGGCTCGCGGGCCTGAGGCTCGCGGCTCCCGTCGCGGCGGGCACGCG
>JAKLKT010000354.1 GCA_023150495.1 Planctomycetota bacterium | reverse complement strand
CGGCGCTTCGGCACGCCGGGGCCCCGGAAGATCGCGGGCGGGCGGTTCGCCTGGTCGCCGCCGAAGAGCGTCACGCCGTGGCCGAGCGTCGTGCCGTGCTCGTAGAGGTCGTCGCCGTGGTCGCCCCAGACGCCGACGATCGTCCGGTCCCATAGGCCCAGATCGCGGAGCGCGTGGGCGAGCTCGCCGACCTGCGCGTCGAACTCCTTCACGCACCCGTCGTAGAGATCCACGACATGGCGCATCTCCTCCGGCGTCAAGTCGTGGTCGAAGCCGCGCTGGATCAGCTCGTCGATCTTGAAGTCGATCCGGTAGCGGTTGCGGCCGCGGTACTGGGGGTCCGTGAACGCGCGGTCGTACGGGTACGCCGCGCTGTACGGCAGGTGCGTCGTGTTGTAGACGACGGCGAGGAAGAAGGGCCGCCCGTCGTGGTCGTCGAGGAAGCGGCGCGCGCGGCGGGTGAGCGAGGCCGAGCTTCGCGTGAACGACACGCGTTCGAGCTCGGGCACGAGCAGGCGGCCCGCGGGGTTGTCGAGGAACCCGACGGCAGCGAGGTGGTTCGTGAACGCCGCCTCCGCGATCAGCGCGCGGTGGTTCTGCGTGTTCGAGACGTCCACGTGCTCGAAGCCCGTGTCGAAGACGCTGAACGTGTTGCCGCACCAGCCGCCGATCACGCCCGTGCGGTAGCCCTTCTCGCGCAGGAGGCGCGGGAGGAAGTCGAGGCTCCCGGAGATCTCCGCGGCCTTCCGCCGCGTCGGGAACATGTGGCGGCAGCCGTTCGTGCGCGGCTCGGTCGAGGAGAGGAGCGCGATCCACGACTCGTGCGTGCTGCCCGTGGGCACGAGGCAGTTCGAGAAGTTCGTGCCCTCCGCCGCGAGCGAGTCGATCGAAGGCGAGGTCTTCCGCGCGTAGCCGTTGCAGGAGAGGTGGTCGGCGCGGAGCGAGTCGCTCACGATCAGCAGGAAGGAGGGGGGCCCGGGGGGGAGGGAGGCGTGCGCCGCGGGCCAGAGCCAGAAGCTCGTCGCCACGACGGGGACCGCGACGGCCGCGAGCTTCGCGCGGGCGGGGACGCGCCGGCTCCAGCGCCAGAGCGACGCCGCTACGAGCGCCGCGAGCGCGGCCTCGATGAGCCACGGCCGGTACGGGTCGCGGATCCAGGCGGGAATCCGGTCGCGGACCGTGGAGTAGATCGTCTGGATCGGCCCGTAGAGGAAGTGCGTGCCGTTCGTGAGCGTGTGGACGAACGCGAGGATCGCGAGAAGGAGGACGGCGGGCGCGGCCTTCCAGCCGCGGACGAACGGGTGGAGGACAAGGCCCGCGAGGAGCCCCGCGACGAGGTAGCCGAGGCCGATGCGCCCGTAGACGGAGAGGATCGTCGCCCGGTGCTTCTCGAAGATCTCCTTCGCGAGCGCGTTCTCGTAGTCCATGAGGAAGAGGACGCCGAGCCAGGTGACGGCGCCGAAGAGGACGAACGCCGCGGCCGCTGCCCAGAGCAGCGTGCTGCGGAGACGGGGGGGCGGGGGGGGTGCGGTCGCGTCCACTTCAGAAGGCCTGCTCGAGCGCCTTCTTCGCGGGCTCGACGATCTGCGCCCAGTCGGCGCCCGGCGCCTTGGTGATCGTGACGAAGTTGGCCGTCGCGAAGACGCTCGCGACGCCCGGGAGCCCGAAGAGCTTCTCGAAGGGGGTGCCCTTGGCGCCGGCGGCGCTCGTGACGGTCGTCGGCTTCTGGAAGGTGTGCCCCTCGAGCGTGAACTTGAACGCGTGGGGATTCGGGGTCGGCTGCGGGACGACGTGCGCCATGGGCCCGTCATTTTACGGGTTCCCGAAGATTGCTTGACCAAAAGGCCTCCATCCGCCGGAAGAGGAGCTTCCGCTCGGCCGGGCCGCCGATGCCGTGGGCGCCCTTGGGGTAGAAGTCGGTCTCGACCGGGGCCCCCGCCTCCTGCGCCGCCTCGACGAAGGCGGTCGCGTGGCGGAAATGGACGTTGTCGTCCATGATCCCGTGGGCCAGCAGCAGCGGCCGCTTGAGGGTCTGGGCGTACGTGATCGGCGAGGCGCGTGCGTAGGCGTCCGGGTTGTCGGCCGGGAGCCCGAGGTACCGTTCGGTGTAGGCGGTGTCGTAGTCGCGCCAGTCGGTGACGGGCGCCACGGCGACGGCCGCCGCGAAGACACCGGGCTCCTTCAGGAGGCACATGAGGGAGAGCGTGCCGCCGTAGGACCAGCCCCAGATGCCGATCTTCGCGGAGTCGACGAAGTCCTGCTTGCCGAGCCAGCGCGCGGCGGCCGTCTGGTCGCGCACTTCGAGATCGAGCAGGCGGCCGTGCACGGACTTCAGGACCTTGTCGCCGTAACCGCCGCTGCCGCGGTTGTCCACGGTCAGGATCGCGTACCCCATCTGCGCCATGCGCGCGTGCCAGAGGTAGGTCGATCCCCCCCAACGGTCGGCGACCATCTGCGCGCCGGGCCCGCCGTAGCAGTGGAGGATCGCGGGGTGCTTCCCCTTGCCCGCGGGCCGGAGGAGCATCGCGCGGAGCGGTGTCCCGTCCTCCGCCGGGATCGTGAGGAACTCTGGCTTCGGGAGGCCGGGCACGGGCTCGCCGCGCGCGATCTCGCAAAGCTCGTTCCCGTCGAGGTCGATGACCGCGATCCGCGGCGGCTCGCCGGCGCGCGACGCGGTCTCGACGAAGCGCGAGCAGTCCTTGCTCGGCTCGTACGAACGCCAGCCGCCGGCACGGAGCACCCTGTCCGTGCCGGTCGCTTTGTCCAGCATGCAGAGTTCAAGCCCAAGCGCGTCGGGAGTCCAGCGCGTGAAACAGACCTCCGCGTGGACGCCGACGAGCCCCTGCACGTCGCCACGAGGGGACACGATCTGGCAGCGCTTCCTCACGGGGTAGGAAACCCGGACCGGCCCCCCGTCGCGCAACGGACGGAGCTGCTCTAGGAAGGCAATGGCTTTCCGTCCGCTCTCGACCGCGACGAGCCCGCCGAAGGAGAGCTGCAGGTCATCGTTCGATTCCACCCAAGCCCGATCACGCTGCTCGTCCAGCTGCCGCGCATCTCCGGTGAGCGGGTCGCAGTCGCGAAGCATGAGACAGCTTTGAAGACGATCGGCGACCTGCACGTAGATCCGTGGTTCGCCGAATACCCATGATGAATCCCACCATGCCCAGCCGGCCTTCACCAGGTACTCCCCCTCGACCTGCATCGGGACCGGCTCTCCTCCCCCGGCCCCCACCACTTTTAAGGTCCAGCGGGCGTTCGGATCCCCGGGCCGCGGGTAGCGCTGCTCCACCGGCGTCCCTCGCTCGTCGAGCCCCGGCATCCGGAAGATCGGCACGTCCGACACGTCCGTCTCGACGTACGCGATCTTCGTGGAGTCGGGCGACCACCAGAACCCCTCGTCGCGGCCGAGCTCCTCCGCCGCGATGAACTCCGCGAGCCCGCACTCGACCGCGCCGCCGCCCGCCGTCGTCAGCTGCGTCTCCTCGCCGTCGCGCAGCACGTAGAGGTTCTTGTCGCGCACGAACGCGATCGACTTCCCGTCGGGCGACCACCGCGGCGAGAGCTCCGGCGCGGGAGTCTCGGTGAGCCGCTTCAGCTCGCCCCCCGCGAGCGCGTGCAGGTCGCCGTCGATCACGAAGAGGAACGAGTCGTCCGCGGGGTTCCGCCAGTAGCGCGTGATCCCCTTGCCGCGCTCGCGGCGCCGCTCGCGCTCCGCCTGCTCCTCCGGCGAGAGCGCGGTCGCGCCCTCCGCGCGGAGGAGCACCGTGCGCTTCCCTGTCGCGATGTCCATCTCCCAGAGGTCCGCGACGCCTTCCTCGTCGCGCCGCAGCAGGTAGGACACGCGCGCGTTGTCGCGCGAGAAGCAGAACGCGAACGGGAGCTGCCCCTCGGGCTGACCCAGTGCGCGCTCGAGGGGGAGGGGCGCGGGGAGGGGGGACGTGGACGCGCAGGCGGCGAGGAGCGAAATCGCAAGGAACCGCATGGAAAGCGGGTTGTGGACCGG
>JAKLKT010000353.1 GCA_023150495.1 Planctomycetota bacterium | reverse complement strand
GGCGGCCGCACGCAAGGACGTGCGGGCGATGGGCACCGACCGATGCTAGCACCGCCCGGGTCCGCGGCTCGGCCCGCCGCTTGCGCCCCTGCCGCCCGGTGCGCGTCATGTCGAGGAATGTGAACAACGGCCCCGCCTTCCGGCGCCGGGCGACGGGCGGGCGATGAGCCGCGACCACGGACTGCTCTCGCCCCGCCGCCTCGAGCGGCTCCCCGCGTCCCACCCGCCGGCGCTCCTCGTCGTCATCGACACGGAGGAGGAGTTCGAGTGGGGACAGGGGTTCCGCCGCGACCGCACTTCGGTCGAGGCGATGCGGGACATCCCGAGGCTGCAGGAGCTCTTCGACGAGTACGGCGTCCGGCCCACCTACGTCGTGGACTACCCGATCGCGACGCAGGAGAAGGGATTCAAGGACCTCCGCGAGTTCCAGGACGCGGGCCGGGCGGTCATCGGCGCGCATCTCCATCCCTGGGTCAACCCGCCGTTCGACGAGCCGCTCGGCGCGAGGAACTCCTATCCCGGCAACCTGCCGCGGGAACTCGAGCGCGAGAAGCTCCGCGTGCTGACCGGCACGATCGAGGCGACCTTCGGCCGCCGGCCCACGATCTACAAGGCGGGCCGGTACGGCATCGGGGAGAACACGACCGCGATCCTCGAGGAGCTCGGCTACGAGATCGACCTGAGCGTCTGCCCGGGCCTCGACTTCCGCGGGGACGGCGGGCCGGACTTCGTCGCGTTCCCCCCGGAGCCCTACCGGTTCGGCACGGAGGGGCGGCTGCTCGAGATCCCGTGCACGGCCGCGTTCGTGGGGCCGCTCCACCGGTGGGGCCCCGCGCTCCGGAGGCTCTCGCTGACGGGGGCCGGGCGGGCGCTGCGGCTCAAGGGGATCCTCTCGCGGCTCGGCGCCCTCGACCGGCTGCGCGTGTCGCCCGAGGGGTTCGACCTCGAGCAGCAGGTGCGGTGCACCCGCGCGCTGCTGCGCCGCGGCGTGCGCGTGATGAACCTCACCTTCCACAGCCCGTCGGTGACGCCCGGGTTCACGGAGTTCGTCCGGAACGAGGCGGACCAGGCGCGTTTCCTCGGCATGCTGCGGGGGTACTTCGACTTCTTCTTCGGGGAGGCCAAGGGCGTCGCGCTCACCCCGCACGAGCTGCGCGAGCAGCTCGCCCGCGGGGGAGCCGGGGCCCCGGCTCCGGTGGCGCGCGCATGAGCGCCTCGCGTCGCCCGCCCCCCGTGCCGATCCTTGGAGCGAGGAACTGAGATGCCCAACCTCGGAGGCGTGTGGAACCCGGACCTGCCCGCGGAGGAGATCCGCCGCGCGGTGGACGCGCAGATGCGCCGGCTGCGCACGTCGCTCGCGGAGTACCGGGAGTACCGGTTCGCGGAGGACGGCTTCGGCGCGGGGCTCCTCGACCACGGGATCCTCGAGAACGGCCTTCAGCCGGTGCACGCGCCGGACGGGTCCGCCTCGCTCCTCCTCGACGGCGAGATCCTCAACGCGGACGAGCTCGCCTGCCGCTTCCGCGCGAGGCTGCCCGAACGGCGGATGAGCGCCCCGGAGATCGCGCTCCACCTGATGCTCGCGGAGGGGGACGACGTCGTCCGCCACTTCAACGGGCACTTCGCGATCGTGCTCCTCCGCCGCCGGCCGCGGAGCCTCACGCTCGTGTCGGACCGGCTCGGGCTCCGGCCGCTCTTCGTCGTCGAGCGGGGCCGGGCGCTGCTCTTCGCCTCCGAGATGAAGGCGATCGCGGCGGTCGACCCCGGCGAGCGGCGGATCGACGAGATCGCCACGCTCGAGCGCTTCTGCTACCGCGCGCACATGTTCGGCGACACGTGGATGCAGGGCTACGGCAAGCTCCGCCCCGCCACGATCCTCACGGCCGACGCGGGCGGGATCCGGCGCCGGGAGTACTGGCGCTACGCCTACGACGAGTCGGCGCCGCGCCTCGACGAGCGCACGTATTCGACGCGCTACGCCGTGCTCCTCGACCGCGCGGTCGAGCGCGCCATGCGCGGGCGCCAGCGGATCGGCATCTTCCTTTCCGGCGGTTACGACAGCCGCGCCGTGGCGGCCGCGATCCGGAGGCACCACCTCCCGATCCCCGCGTTCACGTTCGGCACGATGCAGTCGCGGGACATGCGCTACGCGAGGATGCTCGCGGAGAGGCTCGGGCTCGAGCACCACGGGGTTCCCGACCCCTCCCCCTATCTCGCGCCGCACTGCGCGTCGATCGTCTGGCGCACGGACGGCCTCGGCTCGTTCGCGAACGCGACATCGATCAACCACCACGACTTCCTGAAGCAGCACGTCGACGTGATCCTGCTCGGCTTCCTCGCGGAGTACAACGGCTCGCACACGTGGCCGCGCCTCCTGCTCGCGCGCACCCCCGAGGCGGCGCGGGACGCCGTCTTCGCGCGCTACGCCCTCCGCGGCGCCGCCGGCGCGCGGCGCATCTTCCGCGCCTCCTTCTTCCACCAGGCGTTCGGCGCGCTGCGCGAGCGGTTCCGGCGGAGCTTCGCCGACGTGCCGAACACGCACCCGCTGAACGTCTCCGACGCGTGGATCGTGCGGAACTTCGAGCCCTTCTCGACCTTCCAGTCCGCGTCGATCGACCGCCACCGGTTCGAGAACCGCGCCCCGCTCACCGACTGGGAGCTCCTCGAGTTCCTGCTGACGATCCCGCCGAAGGCGCGCCTCGAGCAGCGCGTCTACAAGCGGATGATCGCGCACGCCTTCCCGGCGATCCGGGACATCCCGTGCACGAACAGCGGCCGCCCGATCGAGCCGAGGTTCCTCCGCGAGTACGCGGCGATGGTCGCGCGCTACGCGGGCCGCGCCCTCTCGAAGCCCTTCAGCCGGAAGGACCCGCTGCTCGGACGCGACGCGCGCGACCTCGCCGCCACCTTCCGCGCGGAGACGGCGCTCAGGGACGGCATCCTCCTGCCGCTCGTCGACCAGGGGATCTTCCCCGACGGGATCTTCGACCCGGACGGGATCCGCGCCGTCGTCGACGAGCACTACCGCGGCGCGGCGCGGCACGAGTCGCTGCTGTCGGCGCTCATCTCCTGGGGCCTCGGCGTGAAGTTCCTGCTTCACGACGACTTCGCCGAAGTCGATCCGCGGATCCGCGGCGAGGCGGTCGCTCAGGCGTCGGCGCGGTGAGGGGGATCAGCGCAGGAACGGGGCGTAGATCCCGAGCATCGTGGAGACGTAGTAGAGAAGGATCCAGGCCGCGACGGCGAGGTAGACGAGCTTCGACAGGAGCGTCGTCGTGCGGCGCAGGACGTGCTCCGCCGCCTCCGCCTCCTCGCGCGCGATCCCCGCGAGCGACTTCGTGATCTCGCCCGCCTGCTCCCCGATGGCGAGCCTGGCGAGGAGCGGCTGCGGGAGGAACCCGGTGCCGGCCAGCGCGTCGCGGAGGGTCGAGCCCCTCGCGACGGCCGCGACGGCCACCTCGATCCGCGGGTCCCCGACCGCGCCGCCCGCGAGCGAGAGCGCCCGGTCCATCCGCACGCCCGCCTCGTAGGCCGCGCCGAGGACGTCCGCGAACTCCCCGCGCCGGCGGTGGCGCGCGGCGCTCCCGAAGCCCGGCAGCACGTCCACGACCCGGCGAAGGAGGTCGCGGCCGCGCGCCCTCCGCGAGAGCCACATCGCGCCGAGCACGATCGCGTAGGCCGGGACGAGGATCCAGAGCACGCCGGAGATCCACGACGGGCCGAAGAGGCGGCCGTCGCGCCCGAAGGAGGAGGGGATCGGCGTGAAGAGCGCGGCCAGGTGGAAGAGGATGAGCGGGTACCAGATATCCGTAAGGAACCGCCGCCGCGCCGCGCTGCGGGCGTCATGGCGCTCCGCGAGGCGGTCGAGGATCCGGTCGAGGTTGCCGGTCGCCTCCCCGGCCTCGAGGAGCGCCACGTCCTCCCGCGGCACCTCGTCGGGGAAGAGCGCGAGCGCCTCGGCGAGCGGGCGGCCGCCCGCGACCTCCGCCTCGACGCGGGCGCCGAGCTCCCCCGGGA
>JAKLKT010000352.1 GCA_023150495.1 Planctomycetota bacterium | reverse complement strand
CAAGGCCGTTCGGCATCCCGGTCCGCCTCGATGCGAGCTGGCTCATCGCCGTCGTCCTCATCAGCTGGTCGCTCGCCGCGGGGTTCTTCCCGGAGTCCCACCCCGCGCTCGGCCCCTCCGCCCGCTGGGCGACGGCGCTCGCGGGCGCGCTCGGCCTCTTCCTCTCGATCCTCCTCCACGAGTTCGCGCACGCGCTCGTCGCGCGGAGGCACGGCCTCCGCGTGGCGTCGGGGACGCTCTTCGTGTTCGGCGGCGTGGGCGACCTCCGCGACGAGCCGCCGACGCCCGCGGCCGAGTTCTGGATCGCGGTGGCGGGCCCCGCGCTGAGCGCGCTGCTCGCGCTCCTCTGCGCGATCCCGTTCGTCGCCGCGATCGCGCTCCCCCCCGCCGCGACCGCGCTCGCGCACTGGCTGCTGCTCGCGAACACGCTCCTCGCCGCGTTCAACATGCTCCCCGCGTTCCCGCTCGACGGCGGGCGCGTGCTGCGCTCGTTCGTGTGGCGCGCGACGGGGAGCCTGCGCCGCGCGACGCGCGTGACCGCGGCGATGGGGAAGGGCCTCGGCGTCGGCCTCATGGTGCTCGGCGGCCTGAACTTCCTCGCCGGGAACTGGGTCGGCGCGCTCTGGTTCTTCTTCCTCGGCGCGTGGCTCCGGGCGGCCGCGAGAGGCTCGTACGAGCAGACGCTCCTGCGCGAGCTGCTCCGCGGCGAGCCCGTGCGCGCGTTCATGAAGCGCGACCCGGTCACCGTCGCGCCGGATGTCACGCTCGGCGCGTTCGTCCGGGACTACGTCTACCGGCACCGGTTCAAGATGTTCCCGGTCGAGGAGGCGGGCAGGCTCGTCGGATCCGTCACGCTCGCCGGCGTGGCGGGCATCCCCCCCTCGGACTGGGAGGGCCATCGCGTGGCCGAGTTCGTCGTGCCGGTCACCGACGAGGACTCGGTCGGGCCGGACGCGGACGTGCTCGACGCGATCGGCCGCATGAGCCGGACGGGGCGGAGCCGGCTCCTCGTGCGCGAGGACGGCCGGCTCGTCGGCATCCTCGCGCTGAAGGACGTCCTCCGGTTCCTCTCCCTCAAGGTAGAGCTTGAGGGGGAGGCGGCGCGCCCCTAGCATGGGACGTGACCAGGGAGGGCGAGATGAAGCTCAAGGCGACGGCCAAAGACATCATGACGGCGGACCTGCTCACGGTCACGCCGGCGACGACGCTGACCCAGTTCGCGCGGATCCTCATGGAGGACGAGATCTCGGGTTGCCCCGTCGTGACCGTCGACGGCCGCCTCGTCGGGATCGCGAGCAAGACGGACCTCCTCGCGAGGCTCCTCGAGGGCCGCCACGACTTCGCGTCGAGCCCGGATTTCCGCGGCCTCCTCGGCCTCGGGGAGGAGGGGCTCGTCGCGGCGGCGGGGTCCGCCCAGGAATCGGAGGAGGAGGTCTTCGGTACGGTCGAGGACATCATGCAGTCCAACCCGGTGACCGTGCTGCCGGAGACGCCGATCCTCGACGTCGCGCGCGCGCTGGCCGAGAACCGCATCCATCGCGTCCTCGTCATCGAGAAGGGGAAGCTGAAGGGCATCATCACGTCGCTCGACGTGATCGCGCACTTCGCGAGCGGCGGCGAGTAGGGAGCCGCAAAGCGAGAGGGCGCCTCACCGTCGTGAAGCGCCCCCTCTCGGCGCGCAAGCGCGCCGCGATCGCGGCCTGGCCCCCGGGGCGGTCCCCCTCGGCTCTCCCTACTTGACCTTGACCTCGATCTTCCTCGCCTTCGCCTCCGCACGCTTCGGCAGCGTGATCGTGAGGATGCCGGCCTTGCTCGTCGCGTCGACGTGCTCGGCATCGACCGACGCCGGGAGCGTGAAGGAGCGCGTGAACTTCCCGCCCGCGATCTCGCGGCGGTACCACGTCTTCCCCTTCTCCTCCCTCTCGATCCGCTTCTCGCCCCGGATCGTCAGCGTGTCGCCGACGACGGAGATCTCGATCTCCTTGGGCTCGAGCCCGGGCAGCTCCGCGGTGACCACCACCGTCTCGGGCGTCTCGGCGACGTTGACGGCGGGCCACCACTCGAACCCCGGCTCCTCGCCGGTCGGGAAGTACTCGAACAGGCGGTTCATCTGCCGCCTCAGGCCGGTCAGGGTGGGATACTCCTCCCACTCGCGGGGAATCAGCTTCATGGGACCCTCCTTTCGGGCCGCTCCAGGCCGCTAGCTCCCGCGGGCAAGGCCGCAAAGCGCGTTCCCGACGGACGCCGATCAGCCGGAGCCGCGCAGGAGGCGGCCGATCGTCCCGAACTCCTCCGCGAGGAGGTCCAGGACGTCGTCGAGCGCGAGAAGTCCCGCGAGGCATCCCGCGCGATCCACCACGGCGAGACGCCTCACCTTGGTCTCCGCCATCCGGGCGAGGGCGTCCTCGATGGGGAGGTCCTCGGGTACGGTGACGACCGGCGCCGTCATGATGTCCCCGACCCTCGTGCGCGCGGCATCGCGGCCCTCCGCGACGCAGTGGAACATCACGTCGCGGTCCGTGACGAGGCCCACGGGCCGCCGGTCGCCGCCGAGGACGACGAGCGTGCCCACGCCCTCCGTGACCATCCGGCGCGCGGCCTCGCGCGCGGTTTCCCCCGGCTCCGCGACGTGGACGGTGCGTACGCAGATCCTTCCGACCGACATGTGCGGCATCGGCGCAATCCCCGTGCCCCGGAACGGGACTTGCGCCCGGTACGGGCATGCAAATCCCCGTCGAGATCACCTTCCGCGATCTGCCCAGGTGGGAGAAGGCCGAGGAGGAGGTGCGCCTTCGCGCGGCCGAGCTGGAGCGCTTCTTCGACCGCATCACCAGCTGCCGCGTCGTGATCGAGGCGCCCCATCTCCACAAGAAGAAGGGCCAGCTCTACCACGTCCGCATCGACCTCACGGTCCCCGGCAAGGAGATCGTGGTGAAGCGCGATCCGCCGGAGCATCGGCCGCACGAGGACCTCTACCTCGCGATCCGGGACGCCTTCCGCGCGGCGCGGCGACAGATCCAGGACTACGTGCGCGAGCGGCGCGGCCTCGTGAAGGCGCACGACACGCCGCCCCACGGCAAGGTCACGAAGCTCTTCCAAGAGGAGGGCTACGGGTTCCTCGAGACGCCCGACGGCGAGGAGGTCTACTTCCACAGGAACGCCGTGCTCGACGGCTTCGATGAGCTCGCGATCGGGAGCGAGGTCCGGTACACGGAAGAGGAGGGGGAGCGGGGGCCGCAGGCGACGTCGCTGCGCCTCGTCGGCCGCCACCACCACCTGACGTGACCGGGACCGCCTACAGGGTCACCGCGTAGGCGGCCACGATGACCGGCAGCCAGACGAGCGAGATCACCGCGGCGAGCGCGGTCCGTCGCCGGTCGCGCGGGGAGAGCGCGCGCCGGCGGGGGATGAGCCGCGCGACGAGCCAGAGCGCGTAGAGCTGGAGCGGCGGGAGGAGGATCCCGAGAACCGCGGCGAAGAGCGCGCGGGACGCCTCGGGAGCCTCGGGCGGCCGGTACGGGCTCACGCGGCGCCGCGTCTCGAGGATCTCGCGCGCGCGGGAGGCCTCCGCCTCCGGCACCTGGAGCTTGATGTTGCCGACCGCCCCGCTGATCTGCCAGTTCATCGCGACGACCTCGCAGTCGGCGAGGACGACGAGGATACCCTCGGCCTCGAGCATCGCCTGCCAGTAGCCCGCCTCGAGGACGTTGTCGTACGCGGCCACCGTCACGAGCGTCGCCGCCATGTTGCCATCATACGTCCGAGAGGCCGCGGAAGCGCGCACGCATGTGGCGCACGTGGTCGCCTTCCCAGTACGCGCGCCCGCACCGCGCGCAGCGCCGGAACCGGTCGCACGTCTCGCGCACGCGCGCCGGCACGTCCACCTCCGCGGCCGCCGCCTCCAGGAGCGGCTCGTTGCACACGGGGCAGCGGGTGAACGCGTGCGCGAGCAGATCGAGTCCGTAGCGGCGCGCGACGAACCGGAGCTGCTCGATCGGGTCGTGGCTCGGGAGGAGGCACGCCGCG
>JAKLKT010000351.1 GCA_023150495.1 Planctomycetota bacterium | reverse complement strand
CCGCGGCGTCGACCGCCTTCCTCGCCTTCGCGTCGCCCTTCGGATCGAGCGAATGGAACGGCGATGCGTCGCGGACGGCCGCGTCGAGCGCGCGGGCCGCGAACCGCACCGGGCCGAGGCGGACGACGTGGCCGAGGACGGTCACGCCGAGCTCGCGGAGCAGCAGCGCGCAGAGCCCCCCCACGGCGGTCCGGACGGCGGTCTCGCGCGCCGACGAGCGCTCGAGGACGTCGCGCGCGTCGGCCCCGTGGCCGAACTTGAGGACGCCGGCGAGGTCGGCGTGGCCCGGCCGCGGCCGCGTGACCGGGGGCAGCTTCGAGAGCGTGCGCGCGCGGTTCCGTACGCGGAGCGTGATGGGGTTCCCGGTGGCCCTCCCCTTCCGCACTCCGGAGAGCACGGTCGCGCGGTCGCGCTCGATCTTCTGGCGCTCCGACCGGCCGTAGCCCCCTTGCCTCCGCGCGAGCAGGGTGTCGAGGAAGGCGCGGTCGATGCGGAGCCCCGCCGGGATGCCGGTGACGATGGCGACAAGCCCCGCGCCGTGCGACTCGCCTGCCGTGACGTACTCGATCACGGGGAGGATTATCGGGGGGGCCGGGGGGCAGGGCTAGAGATCGTTGATCTCGTGGGTCTCGCCGTCGTAGGAGAGGCGGCGGCGGCGGCCCTCGACCAGCGTCTCGATGTGCACCGGCCGCGTCCACAGCCGGTAGAGGTGGCGGAGGGTCTCCTTCGCCTGCGCGAGGTCGAGATCCTGGCCGTCGTGGCGGTGCGAGAGCACCACCTCGCCGCGGTTCCGGAAGTTGCCTTCCGTCACCTCGATGATCGGCTGGCCGCCGTTCGCGAGGCTCCGGAGCAGCTTCTCCTTCACCTGGCGCCAGTCGCGGCTCGCGATCTCCTGGCGGCCGGTCTTCGGGTTGAACTCGTAGGTGTAGAGCTTCTGCCGCTCGCAGAACTCCCGCGTGAGGAACTCGTCGACGAACGTCACGTCGTTGTAGATGCGTCGGACCTCGAAGATCTTCTCCCGCCCCTGCCGGAGGCCGGTGTCCCAGCGCCGCTTCACGTCGCGGTCGTCGCACTCCTCGTATTCCTTCCCGAACTGCCCCTTGTCCCAGCGCTCCTCGATGTCGCGGAAGAGCTCGATGCCGAGCTTGTAGGGGTTGATCTGCCCCGGCTGCGTCGCCATCGCGCCCGCGTGGCGCTCGGCGAAGTCCACGACCTCGGAGGGGTCGAGGAGCTTCTCGGTCATCATCCTCGAATGCCAGTAGCTGGCATATCCTTCGTTGATGGTCTTCGTCAGGCGCTGCGGCGCGAAGTAGTAGGCCTCCTCGCGGATCATCGCGAGCACGTCGCGCTGCCAGTCGCGGAGCGGCGCGTGCTCGAGCAGGAACCAGAGGATGTCGCGCTCCGCGCGCTCGGGGAAGCGCGGCGGGCGCTTCCTCGCCTCCTCGATCGCCTTCTTCTGCCCCTCGATGAACTCCGGGGGGTTGATGAAGGACTCCATGTAGGGCTTCGCCTGGAACCGGACGATCCCCTTCCCCTCGGACCCCTTCCCCTCGTCCTCGCGGGGGCGCCGCCTCGGCGGCGCGTAGGGCGCGTAGATGTCGATCAGGTTCTCGAGGCAGAGGCAGCTGTCGAGGAAGGCCTCGACCTCGTCCGGACCCTCGCGCGACACGTGCCGCTGGATCCGCGACGCGTGGCTCGCGAGCTCGTCGATCATGTGGCGGTTCGTCGGCGCGAACCAGAGGTTGTTCTTGAAGAAGTCGCAGTGCGCGTAGACGTGCGCCATCACGAGCTTCTGGTCGACGAGCGAGTTGCCCTTGAGCAGGTAGGCGTAGCAGGGGTCGTTGTTGATGACGAGCTCGTAGATCTTGCTGAACCCCCAGCCGTGGCTCTTCGAGATCTGGTCGTAGGCCATCCCGAACCGCCAGTGCGGGTAGCGGATCGGGAACCCGTCGTAGGCCGCGACGGTGTTCATCTGCCGCCAGTCGACGAGCTCGAAGACGGTCTCGAAGAAGTCGAGGCGGTAGCTCGCGGCGACCTCGCGGACGCGCCTCTGGAGCTCGGCGAGCTCGGCCGGCAGGCTCATCGTCCCGTCCCCAGGAACTGCTTGATCGAGTCCACGATCCCGTCCTTGTCGGGGACCTCGGACGTGATCACTCGGTCGTCCTCGCGGAAGGAGCTGTCGAGGTCGTTCTTGAACTGGCCCGACCCGTACGTGGAGCGCACCTGGCCGTAGCAGAAGACGTTCACCTTCGGCAGCAGCTGGTCCTTCAGCAGCTCGAGGCAGCGCGCGGTGTCGCCGCCCGACCAGTTGTCGCCGTCGCTGAAGTGGAAGGGGTAGATGTTCCACTCCGCCGGCGGGTAGTCGCGGTCGATGATCTTGTTGCAGAGGTCGTAGGCCGAGGAGATCTTCGTCCCGCCCGACTCCCGCAGGTGGAAGAAGGTGTGCTCGTCCACCTCCTTCGCCTCGGCGTCGTGGACGACATACCGCGTCTCGATGTGGCGGTACTGGCTCTTCAGCCACGTGTCGATCCAGAACGCCTCGATCCGCACGATCTCCTTCTGCTCGTCGCCCATGCTCCCGGAGACGTCCATCATGTAGACGATCACCGCGTTCGACTGCGGCTGGAGCTTCGGTTCCCAGCTCCGGTAGCGCATGTCGTCGGGATACGGGACGACGATGCCGCCCTCCGGGCCGTAGCGGCCGGACGCGATCTCGCGCTTGAGCGCGCGCTTGAAGGTCCGTTTCACGTGCCGGAGCGACGCGGGCCCCACCCGGCGGAGCCCCGTGTACCGGTTGACCTGCGTGGTGATCTGCCGCTTGCCCTTCGGCTGGATCCTCGGCAGCGCGAGCTCCTCGCCGAGGATCCGCGCGAGCTCCTCGAGGCTCACCTCCACCTCGAGCGCGTGCTCCCCCGCCTCCTCGCCGGCCTCGCCCTTCCCGTCGGCCTGCTCGCCCGGGCCGAGCGGCTCGCCGACCTGGCCCTCGCCCTGCCCGACGCCGCCCCCCTGGTTCGAGCCGAAGCGGAAGCGCGGGAGGTGGATCTGCGGCATCGGGATCGACACCGTCTCCGACCCGCGGCGCGCGATGAGCGAGCCGTTCGCCACGTGCTTCCGGAGGTCCTTCCGGATGGCGCCCTTGACGATCGCGCGGAAGCGCGTGTGGTCGAGGTCGATCTTCTGGACCATGGCGGCCCAGTCGGTCCCTTCCGCGTACACCATCCCCTCGACTAGCCCTTCGACTTGACGTCGCCACGGGCGAAGATGCTCGCGACGAAGTTCAGGGCGTCCGTCGCGCTCTCCTCGTTGTAGCCGTAGTTCTTGATGAGCCGCGCCTTGATGACGTCGATCTTCTCCTGCGTCTCGCGGTCGACGACGGAGCTGACGAGGCTCGTCAGCTTGATCGAGTCCTTCTGGTCCTCGAAGAGCTTCTTCTCGAGCGCGCGCTGCAGCCGCGGGTTCATGCGGTAGTCGAACTGCTTGCCCTCGACGGCGAGCGCGCCGATGTAGTTCATGATCTCCCGGCGGAAGTCGTCCTTCGCGCTCTCGCGCACGTCGATCTTCTCCTCGATCGACCGCATGAGGCGCTCGTCGGGCTCCTCCTCCTGGTTCGTGTACACGTTCCGGACCTTCTCCTTCTGCGTGTACGCCTTCACGTTGTCGATGTAGTTCGCGCACAGCCGCTGGATCTGGACCTCGTCCGCTGCGATCGCGCGCTGCACCTCGTTCTTCACGATCTCGGCGTACTCCTCCTTCGCCACCGCGAGGAGGTCGCGGTACTGCTTGCGCACGTCCTCGCTCGTGATCAGCGAGTGGTGGTCGAGGCCCGCCTCGAGCTCGTGCAGCACCATGAACGGGTTCACGCAGGTCGTGGAGTAGTGGCGCACGAGCGCGTTGCTGACCTTGTCCTGGATGTAGCGGGGGCTGATGCCCTCGAGGCCCTCGCGCGCGTTCTCCTCCCGGAGCTCGCGGATGTTCTCCTCGGTGTAGCGCTCGAGCGACCTCCCGTTGTAGAGCTTCAGCTTGTCCAT
>JAKLKT010000350.1 GCA_023150495.1 Planctomycetota bacterium | reverse complement strand
CCGGCGGCTCATCGGCGAGTGCTACCGGAAGCCGGTCGCGATGTCGGACCGCATCGGGATGACGGTCAGCCCGACGCGCGAGACGTGGGACAAGGAGCTCCCGCTGCTGCAGGGCCTCGGGCGGCTGCCCGTCCTCGCGCGCTACTACGCCCACGAGTCGGAGCGCGAGTGGCAGTTCACTACGGCGGCGCTTCGCGCGCTCCACGCAGACGGCTGGAAGGTCTCCGTCGCGCTCGTGCAGGACCGGCGGGCGGTCGCGGACCCTTCGCGCTGGGACGCCTTCGTGAAGGCGGTGCTTGGGGGGCTCGGGGGCATCGCCGAGTGGATCGAGCCCGCGCACGCGATCAACCGCGTGAAGTGGGGCATCTGGTCGCTCAGGGAGTACGAGCGGCTGCTCGCGCCCTTCGCGGCGATGCCGCGGGTGATGGGCCCCGCGATCAACGACTTCGAGCTCCCGCACGCGGCGGCGGCATTGCGCGCGAGGAAGTTCGACGCGCTCTCGCTGCATCTCTACGTGGACCGGCGCGGCGCGCCGGAGAACCGGCAGGGGAAGTACGACGCGCTCGACAAGTTCGCGCTCGCCCGCGCGCTGTCGGAACGGGGGGGCTGCGGGGGCCGGGTGATCGTGTCGGAGGTGAACTGGTTCCTCCGGGACAAGGGCTACGCGCACCCGTTCGCGCCCTACGCGACGCCGGGGCTCTCGCACGAGTGGGACGTGGACGAGGAGACGTACGCGGACTACATGCTCCGCTACTACCTGCACGCGATCTGCTCCGGGATGGTCGAGCGCGTGTACTGGTGGCGGCTCGCCGCGCGCCCGTTCGGTCTCGTCGATCCCGAGGGCTGGCACGCGCGGCCGGCGTACCACGCGCTCCGCGAGTTCCTCGCCCGGTTCGGCAGGAGCACGTTCGTGGAGCGGCTGCCGTCGGAGGAGGGCGTCTACCTCCTGCGGTTCCGCGAGCCGGACCAGGTCGTGGGCTTCCGCGCCGGGGGTGAGCAGCGCGCGGAGTTTCCGCCGGGATTCACGGCACGATCCGACACGCGGCCGGGCCGCCCGACGGTCTACACAAGCGCGTAGGGGCGGCGTCGGCCGCACCGCCCGTCGGGCTCCGATAGAATCGGCAACGCTGGAGGAGTCGCTTGCGGGTGACGATCGGGCTCCTGATTCTCCTGTCTGCCTGCTCGGGCGATCGGCACCGCGAGCAGGAAAGCGGCGCGATGAGCCCGGCGATCGCGACCGCGGGCGTGCCCTCGCTCGCGTACAGCTTCCGTGTGGGCGACGAGCTCGTCTACCACACGACCGATGTCGCACGCGTGTTGCTGTTCCGGTCCGAGCACACGGAGACCGAGGCGGTCTGCCCCCTCGCGCGCCGCGCGAACGGTAGCTGGCGCCTGCTTGTCCGTTGGACCTTCGACATCGACGGGGAGATCCTCCGTGACGTCTGCCGGATCGACATCATGCCCGATGGCCGGCTCGTCGACTGCAACCCGCCCGGCTATCGCCCGGATCTGGGGCCATGGCGACAGATCCCCGCGGACGCGGATCGCGCGGAACGCGACGGCGACGTGGTGCGCTTCCGGACGGAATCCGGCTCGTGGGCTTTCGATGCGGCGCGTGGCCGGCCCGCCGGCGTCGAGAGCGAGACGGACGAGGACGGCCAGACGCAGAAGAGAACCACGACGTTCCGCGAGGTCGTGCGGCGGGACGCGGAGTGGATCCGGACGGCGCAGCGGGAGTCCGAGGACGTCATCGACACGTTGCGCCGGGACGCCTTCCGCTACCGCGGCGCGCGGGCGGACCGCATCGACGCTGCGTATGCGGCCACCAAGGAGGCGCTCACCTCCCTGCTCGCCCGGACGACCCTGCCCGAGCTGCGGGGGCCGGTCGAGGACGCGGCATCGAAGCTGGAGACGGTCGTCCGCGCCCGACGCGAGGACGCCGGGCGGCTGCGGCGCCACCTCGACAGGCCCTCGCCCTCCTGGAAGCTCCGGGATCTCGAGGGGAAGGAGCACGCGGTCGAGGACTACCGGGGGTCGGTGCTCATCCTCGACTTCTGGGAGAGCGGGTGAGTCTTCTGCATCGACGCGATGCCGCAGGTGCGCGAGCTTGCCGAGCGGCTGCGTCGGAGCCCGGCGGTGCTGCTGGGCATGAACGTCTCCGATGGAGTGAAAGAGGCGAGCGCCGTCACGGACGCGCACGGCGTGAGCCACACGACGCTCCTGCGCGCGAAACGCGCCATGCGCGAATACGGGATCGACGGGATTCCGACGATCGTCGTCCTCGACAAGCAAGGCATGGTCCGCGAGTACTGGACTGGACACTCGCCCTCGCTCGTGGAGGAGCTCCTCCCGATCATCGAGCCCCTGCTGGAGTGATCGCCTCGAGCACCTGCGCACGACGTGCTCGGACGTCAACGGATCGATCACCCACCGCGCGTCGGTGGTGAAGAGACCTCCCACGGCGGCCGTCGCACCCACCGGGTGCGCCAGCGCTGGCGCACCCCACCGGACGCAAGTCGCTCCGCTACAATGACTTACACGCGCCTGACAGGTCAACCGTTAACCTGAAAAGCGTGAGTTCGGGGCGGGCGAGGAGGCGGATGCGGTGGCTGTAGCCGAGGCCCGGGTTCACGTAGACCTGCGTCCCGCCGATCCGGTGGTGGCCGTACATGAGTTCGCGGTGGCGCACGGGGTAGTACGGCGAGCCCACGAACGGGATCCGCACCTGGCCGCCGTGCGTGTGGCCGCACAAGACGAGCCCCGCTCCCCGCCGCGCCAGCTCCGGCGCCGTGTCCGGGTTGTGCGACAACACGAGCGTCGCCTCGCCCGGCGCGGCAAGGAAGCCCCGCGCGTCGAACCCGTCGCTCCACAGGTCGCCGAAGCCCGCCACGCGCAGGCGGCCGCCGTCCCGCTCGAGCGTCCGCTCCTCGTTCATCAGCACGTCGACGCCCGCCTCCGCGAGCGCCCCGCCGAGGCGCCGGACCGCGTCCTCGTCCGTCCCGAGGCCGGGGTGGAACGCGCCCGTGTCGTGGTTGCCGAGCACCGCCATCACGGCGTCGCGCGGCCGGAGCGCGGAGAGGATCCCCGCGGCATCCCCAGCCGCGCCGGTCGCCCCGCACCCGTCGAGGATGTCGCCCGTCACCACCACGAGGTCCGGCCCCGCCGCGTTCACGGCATCGACCGCGCGTCTCAGGTACGGAAGCGGGACCCCCGACCCCACGTGCAGGTCCGAGATCTGCGCGACCACGTAGCCGTGAAACGCCGGGTCGAGCCCTTCGAGCGCGATCTCCATCCGCACGGTCTCGAGCCAGGAGGGCTCGATCCCGCACGCGTAGACGCCGCCCGACACCGCGGTCGCCCCGATCGCCCTCAAGAACCCGCGCCGCGTGAGCATTCCCTCCTGAATTTCGGTGGCGCGGGGGCTCCGCTTGACCCTCCTCCCCCCCGGAGCCCCCCCTCTTCCCCCCTGAGGCACAATGGTCCGCCCGTGCTGAAGGTCGGCCCGTACGAGCTATTCGCGATCGAGAGCGGACGCTTCGCCCTCGACGGCGGCGCCATGTTCGGGATCGTCCCGCGCCCGCTCTGGGAGCGGCCGTGCCCGCCCGACCCGCAGGGCCGGATCGAGCTCGCGCTCCGCCTGCTGCTCGTCCGCGGCAAGGGGCGCACGTGGCTCGTCGACACGGGCATCGGCGACAAGTTCGACCCGAAGTCGAACTCGATCTACCGGATCGAGGGGGCGATGCTTCCGGACGAGGCGCTCCGCGCGGCGGGGTTCGATCCGAACGACGTCACCGACGTCCTCCTCACCCACCTCCACTTCGACCACGCCGGCGGCACCACGCGCGCGGACGGCTCGCTCGTCTTCCCGCGCGCGCGCCACTACGTCCAGCGGGTGCAGTGGGAGTGGGCGCAGCGTCCGTCGATGAAGGACAAGGGGAGCTACCGCGCGGAGGACTTCCGGGCCCTCGAGGGCCAGATCACGATGTTGGAGGGTCGCGGGAACCTTGCGCCGGGGATCGAGGTGCTGCC
>JAKLKT010000349.1 GCA_023150495.1 Planctomycetota bacterium | reverse complement strand
ACGACGACCGCGGTGATGGAGTATCCCGCCATCGTCCGGAAGGTCGTGCGCGACATCGGCTACACCGACGCGCGGTGGGGGTTCGACGCGGAGTCCTGCGCCGTCCTCTGCGCCGTCGAGCGGCAGTCGCCCGACATCGCGCAGGGCGTCGACGAGCGCGAGGGCAAGTCCCTCGGCGCCGGCGACCAGGGCATGATGTTCGGCTACGCGTGCCGGGAGACCGAGCACCTGATGCCCGCGCCGATCACCTACGCGCACGCGCTCACGCAGGGGCTCGCCCGGCTGCGCGAGAGCGGGGAGATCGCCTACCTGCGGCCGGACGGCAAGGCGCAGGTCTCCGTCGAGTACGACGACAAGACGCGCCAGCCGCGCCGCATCACGACGGTCGTCGTCAGCACGCAGCACGCGGTCGAGGGCGAGGCCGGCCTCCCGAAGGACCCGCGCGCCGCGCAGTCGAGGATCCACGCCGACCTCAAGGCGAAGCTGATCTGGGCCGTGCTGCCGCAGCAGCTGCTCGACGAGAAGACGGAGATCCACATCAACCCGACCGGCCGCTTCGTGGTCGGCGGCCCGCAGGGCGACGCGGGGCTCACGGGCAGGAAGATCATCGTCGACACCTACGGCGGCATGGGGCGGCACGGCGGCGGCGCCTTCTCGGGGAAGGATCCGACGAAGGTGGACCGGAGTGCGGCCTACATGGCCCGCTACGTCGCGAAGAACGTCGTCGCGGCGGGCCTCGCGGACCGGTGCGAGGTGCAGCTCGCCTACGCGATCGGCCTCGCGGACCCGGTGTCTGTCCTCGTGGAGACGTTCGGGACGGCGCAGGCGGACGAGCGCCGGATCGCGAAGGCGGTGCGCGACGTGTTCCCGCTGACGCCGCGGGGGATCATCGACACGCTCGACCTCCTGCGGCCGATCTACCGGAAGACCGCTTCCTACGGCCACTTCGGGCGACCCGAGCCCGAGTTCACGTGGGAGCGGACCGACCGCGCGGCCGCGCTGCGCGACGCCGTCAGCGCGAGGGCCGTCGCGAAGTAGGAGGGGTGGGGCTCCGGGGCGGGGCGCCGGAGTCCTACGACCTCCGCTCCTCCTCGAGCGCCTCCAGTTCGGCGACTGCCTCGAAGTCCCGCGGCCGGCCCGCGGCGCGCTTCGTGCGGATGAGCGTCGGGAGGTCGAGCACCCGGACGGCCTCGCCGAAGAGCATCACCTCGATCGTGTGCGGCAGCAGGTCCGGAAACGCGCCGCCGCCGGGGATCTCGCCGAAGAGGTCGAGGTCGCCGAGGTCGGTCGCGAGGGTGAAGTTGAGCCCCGCCCGGACCGTCCGTTCGTCCCAGACGAAGGGGAGGCCCTTCGGCGCACCGCGAGGGTACGGATGGAGCGGCGCGAGCGCACGGGCAAGTCGCGGGATGTTGCCGGGGTCGCGGGAGTACACGACGTCCAAGTCGGACGTGAGGCGAGCCGAGCCGTGCATCGTGGCGGCGACGCCGCCGACGACGATGAAGTCCACCTTGGCCGTGTGCAGCGTCCCGAGAAGGCCGCGGAAGTCCGTCAAGCGCGTCGCCGCGCGCCCTTGCCGGCCCTCCGCAGCTCCTCCGCGAACCGCTGGAGCTCCATCAGCTTGAGGACCCGCTGCTCGGGCGTGAGCTTCAGGTTCTCGCGCAGCAGCGTGCGGTCGATGTCCTTCTTGTACGCCTCGATGACGGGGTCGCTCGCCATGCTCAGCCCAATCTTAGCGCTTCCCGCCGGCGGTATCGTGGATCGCGTGGAAGAGGCCGATCGGCGGTCGCCGGGGCCGTCCCTCCTCGCGCTCCTCGCGGCGCCCGGGCTCTTGTGCTGGGGGTGTTGGGCGTACGCGTTCCTCGCCCCGTCCGGCGCGTCGGGCCGCGAGACCGCCGCGGCCGCGGCGTTTCCGGTCGGCTTCGTCGCCCTCGGCGCCGGGATCGCCGCGCGCTCCTGCTGCGCACCGAGGGCGCTCCGGTGGCTCGTGTCGGCGAAGGACATCGTCGCGTTCGCCGGGGGCGTCATCCTCCACGTGGCCACGGGCAGGCCCGGCACCTTCGCCTGATCCGCGGCCCCCGGAGCCCCCCCGGAGAGACCGCAGGCTGCAGACTGCGAGCTTTGGCTGGAGCCGGCCAGCAGCCTGAGGCTGCCCTTGGAGCGACCTACAGCCTGCAGCCTCCCTAGTACCGGTAGTGCGGCGCCTTGTAGGGCCCCTCGACCGGCACGCCGATGTAGTCCGCCTGCGCCTTCGTGAGCTTCGTCAGCTTCACGCCCAGCTGGTCGAGATGCAGCCGCGCGACGCCCTCGTCGAGCGACTTCGGCAGCATGTACACGCGCTTCTCGTACTGCGCGTGCCTCGTGAAGAGCTCGATCTGCGCGAGCACCTGGTTCGTGAAGCTCGCGGACATGACGAAGGACGGATGCCCCGTCGCGCAGCCGAGGTTCAGGAGCCTTCCCTCCGCGAGGATGAGGATCGACTTCCCGTCCGGGAAGACGAACTCGTCGTACTGCGGCTTGATCGTCACGCGCCTGACACCCTTCGCGCGCTGGAGCCCCGCCATGTCGATCTCGTTGTCGAAGTGGCCGATGTTGCCGACGATCGCCTTGTCCTTCATCTTCCGCATGTGGTCGATCGTGATCACGTCCCGGTTGCCCGTCGCGGTGACGAAGATGTCGGCGGTAGAGACCACGTCCTCGAGGGTCTTCACCTCGAAGCCCTCCATCGCCGCCTGCAACGCGCAGATCGGGTCGATCTCGGTCACGATCACGCGGCAGCCCTGGCCGCGGAGCGCCTGCGCGCACCCCTTGCCGACCTCGCCGTAGCCGAAGACGACCGCGACCTTCCCGCCGAGCATCACGCCGGTCGCGCGGTTGAGGCCGTCGAGGAGCGAGTGGCGGCAGCCGTAGATGTTGTCGAACTTGCTCTTGGTGACGGAGTCGTTCACGTTGATGGCCGGGAAGGGGAGACGCCCCTCCTCCTGCATCCGGTAGAGACGGTGGACGCCCGTCGTCGTCTCCTCGGAGACCCCGAGGATCCCGCGCGCCATCCTCGTGAAGAGGTCCGGTTCGCTGGCGGCGATCCCGCGGAGGCACGCGAGGAGCTCCGACCAGTCCTCGGAGTCGCCCTCCTTCGTCTCGGGCACCCCGCCCTCGCGCTCGAACCGGGCGCCGTCGACGACCATGAGCGTCGCGTCGCCGCCGTCGTCGAGCAGGAGGTTCGGGCCCTTGCCGTCGGGCCAGCGGAGGACCTGCTCCGTGCACCACCAGTACTCCCTGAGGGTCTCGCCCTTCCACGCGAAGACCGGGATGCCCTGCGGATGGTCCGGCGTCCCCTTCGGGCCGACGGCCACCGCCGCGGCCGCGTGGTCCTGCGTCGAGAAGATGTTGCACGAGCACCAGCGCACCTGCGCGCCGAGCTCGACGAGCGTCTCGATGAGGACGGCCGTCTGGACCGTCATGTGGAGCGAGCCCGAGACGCGCGCCCCCGCGAGCGGGCGCCTGCCCTTGTGCTCGCGCCTGAGCGCCATGAGCCCCGGCATCTCGTGCTCCGCGAGCCGGATCTGGGCGCGGCCGTGCTCCGCGAGGGAGAGGTCTTTCACCTTGAAGGGGAGGATCGTCTGCGTCTTCATCTCTTGCCTCCGGCGGGCGGCCGCTTCGATCCGCGATGCTCGCCCGTGACGAGGATCAGGTCCAGATTCCGGCGGGGGCCCGCCTTGAGCTTGTCCTTGACCGGCAGCTGCCGCACGTTGCCGAACCCCTGCGCAAGGAGCTCCGCCGCGAGCCGCTCGGGATCGAGGCCGAGGCGGAGGTCGCCGAGGCTCTCCCGCAGCGACTCCTCGCCGTGGGGGGCGAGGTCGAGGATGACCACGCGCCCTCCCGGGCGGAGGACGCGGCGCGCCTCGAGGAGCACGGGCCTCAGCTCGGGGACGTGGTGGAGGACGAGGCTCAGGAAGACCGCGTCCGCGGACGCGGCCGGGACCGGCAGCGCGTCCACCTCGCCGAGCCGCCAGTCGACCCCCTTCTTCCCGAGCCGGC
>JAKLKT010000348.1 GCA_023150495.1 Planctomycetota bacterium | reverse complement strand
GCCGATCATCGAGGTGAAGAACCTCAATTCCGTGCGGAACGTCGAGCGCGCGCTGAAGTTCGAGATCGACCGCCAGCTCGCGGAGTACAAGGAGATCGGCGCCGCGGTCGCGGCGCGGCCGCGCGCGACCCGCGGCTACGACGACCAGCGCGACCAGACCTTCGTCATGCGCGAGAAGGAGGAGGCGCACGACTACCGGTACTTCCCGGAGCCGGACATCCCGCCCCTCTCGATCGACGATCGCTGGCGCGCCGAGGCCAAGGCCCGCGTGCCCGAGCTCCCGGCCGCCCGCCGGCGGCGCTTCGCCGGGGAGTTCGGCCTCTCCGACTACGACGCCGACGCGCTGACCCGCGAGCGCTCGACCGCGGACTACTTCGAGCGGGCGGTCGCCGCCGGCGCCCCGGCGAAGCCCGCGGCCAACTGGATCGTCAGCGACCTCGCGCGCCACGCGAACGAGGCGAAGAGACCGGTCGCGGAGCTCGGCCTCCCGCCCGCGAGGCTCGCCGCGCTCGTGCGGCTGGTGGAGGAGGGCAAGGTCTCGCGCCAGGCCGCGGCGAAGGACCTTCTCCCGCGCCTCCTCGAGGCCGACGAGGATCCCGGGGCGCTCGTGGAGAAGCTCGGCCTCGCGCGGATCGACGACCTTGGGCAGATCGAGGAGGTCGCACGCCGCGCGATCGAGGCGAACGCCAAGGCCGCGGCGGACTACCGCGCGGGCAAGCAGGCGGCGCTCAACGCGATCAAGGGCTTCGTGATGCGCGAAATGAAAGGCAAGGCCGATCCGGCCGTGGTCGAGGCGACGTTGAGGCGCCTGCTCGCATGAGAACCGCGCTATCCCTCCTCCTCGCTTCCCTCCTCGCCGCGGCAGCCGACCCGCAGGTCGAGTGGGTCCCCGACTTCGACAAGGCCTTCGAGCTCGCGAAGGAGCGGAAGTGCCCCGTCATGGTCTGCATCAACAGCAAGGACGGGGAGAAGGCGAGCGAAGCTACCGCGAAGGAGATCTACCGGGACCCGGAGTTCGTCGAGCTCTCGAAGAGCTTCGTGATGGTCGTCCTGAGCGTCCCGTCGCACAGGGAGACCGGCCCCTGCCCGCGCTTCGGGATCGTGACCTGCGCGGAGCACCTCCACTGCTGGCAGGCGCTCGCCGCGAGGTACGGCGACCGGTTCGTCTCCGCCGAGGCGAAGGGCGAGATGATCTCGCCGCAGCACGCCTGGTTCTCCGCGGACGGGACGCTCCTCGCCCGCAAGGAGTACTGGATGGACAAGCGCGAGCTGCTCGCGCGGATGCGGCGCGCGCTCGAGGAGAAGGAGAAGGGGCCCGGGGAAGAGGTGCCGGAGGGCACTCCCCCCGCGGACACCCCCCTTTCCGATGCCGAGAGGAACGACCTCGCCCGGGCCGAGGGCAAGGACCGGGAGGCGCGCCGGATGGCGATGGGGAACCTCCTCGCCACCGAGAAGCCCGCGCTGCGCGCCGCGCTGATCGACCTCCTCCGGCGCACGAACGACCCCGAGGTGAAGTGCGACGCGATCCGCTGCCTCGGCCGCGCGCAGGTGCTCGACGCGCGCGTGCCGATCGAGGAGCACTTGGAGCACAAGGACCCGGTCGTCCGCTCCTTCGCCGCCGTCGCGCTCGAGTACCTGGCCCAGAAGGAGTCGATCGAGCCGCTCCTGAAGCGCGTGAAGAAGGAGAACGACCCGACGGCGCGGAAGAACGTGTGCAGGGCGCTCGGGGCGTGCGGCGGCCCGGCCGCCCACGAGGAGGCGGCGGCGGCGCTCCTCAAGGTCCTGAACGGCGACAAGCAGAACATGGTGCGGAAGCATGCGGCGCTCTCGCTCCAGAAGTACACGGGCGAGAAGGCCGCGCCGCTCGTGCGGACGAAGCTCGAGCAGGCCGCGCTGAAGACGAAGGACCGCGTCGTGCGCGGCGGGATCGTCTTCACGCTCGCGTACGTGGGCGACCCGAAGACGACGGAGCCGGTGCTCCGGAAGATCCTCGAGGACCAGCACGACGACAACGGCAAGAACTTCGTGCGCACGGCGATGCGGATCCTGCGCGGCGAGGCGGGCGACTTCGGCCGCGGGGCGTGGTGGCTCTTCTGGGAGGACCGCGACGACCCCGCCCGCCGCGACGACATCCCGCAGGACGACGGGGGCGGCGGCGAGGGCGGCCGGTAGCGCTGGTACCTCCGGCTCCCGTGGCGCGCGGACCGTACGGGAGGGCCGCGGGCCCGTGCGCCCACGGCGGAACGTCGGAAGGAGCCCGGCCGCCGCACCGGCCCGGGCAGCCTCGGGACCGAGTGCGAACATCTGGCGCTCCACGGAAGGTCGGCCCCGCCCGGAGCAGAAGGCGGGCCTGCGGCCGTCCTCACGGCCCCCGGATCGGGACGGCGGACCAGCGGGCTGGGGCGCGGCAGACGGCGTCTCGTCGGCTCCCGCCGGCCGCCAGTGCGAACATCTGCCGCCCGGCGCCGAGCGGGGGTCCCTCGTCGGCGGAAGGCAGGTGTGCGAACATCTGGCGCTCGCTGCCGCGGCGGTCCGCCTGCCCGCGACCTCGCCAAGGCGTGACCGCATCAACAGGGATTCCCCTGCGGGGACTCGGTCCCTTTTCCATTCGCGGACATTCGTACGGGAGGGGTCCGACAGGCGACAGCCTCAGCGCGGGAGCGGGCTCATCCGCCGCGTCGCCTCGTCGGGTGGCGGCAGGCCGTGGAAGTCGATCTTCTCGAAGCCGGCACGGGCGAGCACGTTGATCGCGGCGATGACCCGGCCCCACGCGACGCCCGGAGCGATGTGGACGGCAGCGACGATGCTCACGCCGTCGCCGGCCCGGGCGCGCTCGTGCTCCTCGTGCGCGAGCGCCTCGAGCCTCTCGAGATCCACGCCGCCGGTCGGACCGACGCCGTAGGCGCCCGGATCGACGTAGACAAGGAGGACGGGCGCAGCCGCCCCGGCGAGATCCGGCAGGTTGTCCGTCGGCAGGAACGACTGGAGGATCCCGTAGCCGGCGTCGACACAGGGCTCCTCGCCCACCGGCGGCGCCCGCCGCACGGCGTACTGCACCTTGTAGAAGCGCTCCCTCGCGAGGACGTGGAGGACATAGCCCACCTGGCGCGCAGGCGCGGCCTGGTCGGCGCGGACCAGTACGTAGAGCTTCGAGACGAACGTCCCGTCCGGGAGCTCCTCGACGCCGCGCTTCCCCTGCTGCTTCATCTTGACCTCGTAGCGCTCCCTCTCAGCGGCCAGCTGCTCGCCCAGCGCGTCGAGGCTCAGCTCCCCGTTCCGGAACAGGTTCCCGTCGCGGCCGAGCTGGACGATGATCCTGTCGTGCTCCTCTCCAACATCCCTCTCCAACATGTCCGCGACGGGGAGATCGACAGCAACGAAGCCGGGAGCGCAGGAGCAGCGCGAGTTCCACACGACGAGGTCCGGCCACTCCGAGACGTCGTCCGAAAGCGCCGGGATCGACTCGGGAACCGGATCGTCCGGGAAGAGGAAGCGGAACTCCAGCTCGACGCCCGCGTCGCGGAAGGCGCGCAACGCCGCCGCCACGACACCGAAGGACTGCGACGGGGCCGGGATCAGCTCCCCGAGGGGCCGGAGGCCGTGCTCCCGTTCGATCTCGAGGGCCTCGTCCGCGAGATCCGCCGCGAGCCCGGGGTCGAGGAGCCTCGTGGCGTCCACGGTCACGACCGCCGCCGTGTGCCCGCCCACGAGGCGGCGCGCGTCCTGCTTCCAGAAGTCCGAACGGAAGCAGGCCTCCGCCGCGCCTTCGGCGAAGTCGAAGCGGACGCGGGCGACCGGAGCACGCTCGAGCGCCGCGAGCACCCACTGGATCCGTGCCCAAGGCGCCGTCTCGTCGACGCGGAGGTCCACGACTTCCCTCCCCGCGAGGGCGCGCTGAAGGCCGCCGAGCGTCGTGGGCTCGCCGTCGAGCAGCAGGACGCCGTTGGCCCGGAGGTGGACGACAGGCACCCTGACGCGCGCACGCTCCCCGCCCGGCTGCGCGGCTCCGGCCCCGTCCCGCACGGACACGCGGGCGACCCCGGCATCGTCCG
>JAKLKT010000347.1 GCA_023150495.1 Planctomycetota bacterium | reverse complement strand
GGGAACGGGGGGGGGCGCGGGGGGGGAGGGGGGCCCTACAATGACAGGGGCTTGGCGAACTTCTACCGGGACAACGCCGACCTCCGCAGGCGGATCGAGTCCGCGTCCTGGGCGCGCATCCTGCCCGCCCTCGAGAAGGAATTCACGGATCCGCATGAGCTGGCGCCGAAGAGCCTCGAGGAGGCCGTCGAGCAGATCCAGATGGTGCTCGACATGATCGGCGCGCTTGCGGCGGAGGAGGTCGCGCCCCACGCGGCCGAGGTGGACCGCGTCGGCGCACGGCTCGTGGACGGGCGGGTCGTCTACCCGGAGCCGCTCCAGCGCGCCTTCCGGCAGCTCTCGGAGGCCGGGGTCATGGGCTTCACGCTGCCGCGCGAGTTCGGCGGCATGAACCTGCCGATCACCGCCTACACCGCGGCGGTCGAGATGATCTCCCGCGCCGACGCGTCGCTGATGACGCTCTTCGCGCTGCAGGGATGCGGCGAGACGATCCACCGCTTCGCGCCGCGCGCGATCCAGGAACGCTACCTGCCGCGCCTTTGCAGCGGCGAGATCACCCCCTGCATGGCGCTCACGGAGCCGAACGCCGGGAGCGCGCTCGGCGCCGTCTCGACTCGCGCGACGCAGGCGGCCGACGGGACATGGCGTCTCACGGGCAGCAAGTGCTTCATCACGAACGGCGGCGCGGACGTCCTGCTCGTGCTCGCGCGGTCGGAGGAGGGGAAGGCGGGCGGCGACGGGCTCTCCCTCTTCGCCATCGAGAAGGGGCGCGGCGTCGAGGTGGGCAAGCTCGAGGAGAAGCTCGGCATCCACGGCTCGGCGACGGCGACCGTCAACCTCGCCGACGTCCCCGGGGTCCTCCTCGGGCGTCGCGGCGAGGGGCTCTACAAGGTCACGCTCTCGCTCCTCCACAACGTGCGCCTCGAGGTCGCCGCACAGGCCGTCGGCATCGCGCAGGCGGCGCAGAAGGCTGCGGTCCGCTATGCGGGCGAGCGGCAGCAGTTCGGCCGCTCGATCGACCAGTTCGCGCCGGTGCGCACGATGCTCTTCGACAACGCGCTGGAGATCGAGGCGGCGCGCGCGATCGTGGTCACGACCGCGTCGGTCGTCGACCGGAAGCGCGGCCTCGAGCGCGCGGGAGGCGGCGAGGAGCTGCAGCGCTACGAGCGGCTCGCGGAGCTCCTGACGCCCCTGTCGAAGTACTACGCGTGCGAGATCGTGAACGCGGTCACGTCGCGCGCGATCCAGGTCCACGGCGGCTACGGCTACTCGCGCGAGTACGCGGTCGAGCGCCACCTCCGCGACGGCCGGATCACGAGCATCTACGAGGGGACGAGCGAGATCCAGGTCGGCGCGATGGTCGATCCGCTGCTCAAGGGCGGGCTGCCGCTCCTCTTCGAGGAGCCGCTCCGCGACGCCCCCGAACCCCCCTGCGCATCGGGCGCCCTCGGCATCCTCCGCGCCAACTACGAGATGGTCGTACAGGCCGCCGAGTCCGCCCGGAAGGCGGACCGCTTCGCCCACCAGGGCTGGGCGCGGCAGTTCGCCGACGCGGTGGCGACGATCCTCTCGGGCCTCGTCTTCCTGAACGACGCGACGAGGGACGAGCGGAGCGCGATCCTCGCGAAGCGGCAGGCGCGCGAGGGGCGGCGGCAGGCCGAGACGCTCCTGCGCGCGGTGCGCGAGACGGATCGGATGGCCTTCGACGACGCGTCGTTCGGCCCCGTGGTCGAGACCTACCGGTGAGCATCCGCTTCTGCCCCATGTGCGGGGCGGGGGGCGTCGCATGGCGCGTCCCGCGGCGCGACGACCGCCCGCGGCAGACCTGCGTCGCCTGCGGCTACGTCCACTACATCGGACCCGCGCTGGCGGCAGGCGTGATCCTCCACGACGGCGAGCGCGTCTGCCTCGTCCGCCGCGCGCACGACCCCGGTTTCGGCAAGTGGACCTTCCCCGGCGGCTTCGTGGACGTGGGCGAGGCGCCCGCGGCGGCCGCGCTGCGCGAGCTCCTCGAGGAGACGGGCCTCAAGGGGGAGATCGAGAGGCTCGTCGGCGTCTACGCGTCGCTCGGGCCGCAGGGGAGGCCCGTCGTGATCGTCGTCTACGCCGGCCAGCTGAAAGGAGGGGGCTCCCGCGTCCGCCAGGGAGACGGCGGGCAGGCCGCGGATCACCCGGCCGAGGAAGGGGCCCCGGGAAGCGAGGAGGTGCAGGAGGTGCGCTGGTTCGGGCCCGCGGACGTGCCGTGGGAGGAGTTCGCCTTCCCGTCGACCGTGATCGCGTTGCGCGAGTACCTTACGAGCGCTCCTCCGTGAGGCCCAGCGTGACCCGGAACGGGCCCTCCTTCGTCACGACGATGAACTCGACGCTCTGCGGCCGCCGCTCGGCGAGGATCTCCATGACCTGCTCGAAGTCCTCGCGCGACGTGATGCGGTAGCCGACGCCCGGCCAGCGGACCGAGAGGATCACATCCCCGGGCAGGAGGCGGTTCGCCTCGTCGCGCTGGTCCGCGATGGAGCCCTCCTGGATGCGCGTCACGACGACGCCCTGGACGCGCGCGGAGAGCCCGAGCGACTGCGCCTGGGCCGGCGTCAGGTCCGCGACCTCGATCCCGATCGTGTAGGCGGGTTCCTCCCCGACCTCCACGTCGACCGTCCGGCGCTCCCCCTTGGCGACATAGGTGACCTTCACCCGGCCGCCCGGCCCCGCCTGCGCGAGGCGCGCGTGGAGCACGCTCACGTCGCGCAAGGGGCGCCCGTCCACCTCGACGATCGTCGACGACGGCGGGATCCCGGCGCGCGCGGCGGGAGAGTCCTTCTCGACGCGGAGGACGCGGAACCCCCCCGCGTCGTCGACCTTCTCGAGCTCGAGCTGCTCGGCCGACAGGGGAACCCCGTGGACGCCGAGCCAGCCTCGCCGCGCCTCGCCGCGCTCGATGAGCGAGATCGCGATGGTGCGGGCGAGGTTGATCGGGATCGAGAAGCCGACGCCGACGTTCGCGCCCGTCGCGCCCTGGATCGCCGTGTTGATGCCGACGACCTGCCCGTCCAGGTTGATGAGCGGGCCGCCGCTGTTGCCGGGGTTGAGCGCCGCATCGGTCTGGATGAAGTCCTCGGCCATGCTGCGACCGACGCCGCTCCGGCCGGTGGCGCTGACGACGCCGTAGGAGACGCTCGATGCGAGCTCGAAGGGCGACCCGATCGCGATGACCAGTTCGCCGACCTCGAGGGTGTCGCTGTCGCCGAGCGCCGCGACCGGCCACCCGCCCTTGGGCGCGTCGAGGATCTGGATGACCGCGACGTCGCTCCGGCTGTCGGCGCCGAGCGTGCGGATGTTGTCGAACTTGCGCCCGTCCTCGAGCTGGACCTCGAGCTGGCCCCGGAGGACGTGCCGGTTCGTGAGGACGTGCCCCTGCTTCGAGATGATGAAGCCCGACCCCGAGGCGAGCTGGCGCTTGCCGGGGTACGAGCGTCCCCAGCTGACGATCTTCACCACGGCCGGGCGGACCTTCTTCGTCGCCTCGATGAGCGGGCGGGAGATGTCCTTCGCGGCGCTCGACGGCTTGGCCGCCGAGGCGCGGAGCTCGGGCGGCACCTCCTCGGCGGCGGCGACCCGCGGTGCGAGGAGGAGCGTTCCGGCCACGAGCCCTAGCAGGCTTCCGAGGGCTAGCAGGAGAGCAGCGCGACGCATCATCACCCCCTCATCCTATACGGCGCGGACCCGGATTTGCGTCAACTCCTTGTCACGCAAGCGGATACGGCGGCAACGCGCCCTCGAATGTGACACCTCCTCCCGACTAATAGACGTGACCTCCTCCGCCGACTGCATCCTTTCCGGGGCCGGCGAGGAGCCGAGGGGCCCGCCGAAGCCCGCCCCTCCTCCCCCCGCGCCCCCCGCCGACCCCATGGCCGGGGCCGCCCTCCGCGCGGCCCTCGTGCCGGCGTTCACTCCGCGCCGATGGAGGTGCTTCGTCGATCGGCGCGGAGACCCCGTCGCGCTCGCGAAGGGGGACGCGGGCGAGCTCATGCGCGTGCTCGGCCTTCGCGCCGACGAGGCGCGCATGC
>JAKLKT010000346.1 GCA_023150495.1 Planctomycetota bacterium | reverse complement strand
CCGGAAGCACGGCCGCCGGCGTGGCCGCCGCCGCGGGGGGCTCGCGATGCCGGAGCGGCGGGATGCGCACGGCCGGGATCCGGGCCGGCCCGCGCAGGGAGTCCACGTCCATCACCTCCTGCCGTTGGAACTCGGGCGGCGGCGCGGCTTCCGGTTCCGCCTCCGGCCCGGGCTCGACGACCGTCTCGGGCGCGGCGGGGGCGGGCAGCTCGACGTCGGGCGGCTCCGTGTCGTCGAGGTCGGGGCACGGCTCCGTCGGGTCCATGCCGAGGAACGCGGGCATGGGGTGCGACGCGTGACGCGGGGGCACGGAGACGACGGCCAGCGCGACGAGCGCGACGGCATGGACGACGAAGGACACGAGGAGCGGACGCGACGGCACCCGGAAGACGCGCGGCAAACGTCATGCCCGCGACGGCGACGGAGCTGCGTATCGCGCGGGTGACGAACGTGGCCGAAGCCGGCCGCTCGAAGCGCGCCGCGTAACACCGAGTGCCGGGAAGGCGACAAGGCACGTTCCCCGCGGCGGTTCGCGCAACAGCAGTGTTGCAGCGGGGACGTGCGCGGACGCTGACGCGCCGGCGGACGCCCGGGCTTGCCGCGTTCGCATGCCGGCGACACGCGTGCTCCGGTTCCTTCCGGTAGCGCGCCGTGGCGCGCGGGCGACGGAAACGGCCTCGCTTGCGGAACGGCGGTTGCGATCGCTGCGAGACAGCCACAGGAGGGACCCCATGCGCGTCGTGTTCGCCATCGCAGCACTCGCGGCCGCCGCATGGGCGGGAGAGGAGGCGCGGAGCGACGTCGAGAAGGCCCTTGCGGAGATGGGCGAGCAGATCCCGGCCGTCCGCCGAGCGGCCCTCCTCCCCGCCGCGAATCCCCTTGGCATACGATGGGTCCTCCTCGCCGACGACGGGGCGAAGCAGCCCGCGGGCGCGCAGCCCGCGCCGGCGCCCCAGGCGCCCCGGGCAAACGAGGGGGTCCCGGCGACCCCGCGGGACTCCGGGACGCTTCCGGAGACGACCGTCGAGGCGGCGACCCTGACGGAGCGGCCGCTCTCGGAGACGGTCCCGGCGGTGAACCTGGTGACACGGGAGGAGGTGGACCGGAGGATCCCGCTCGGCGTCACGGAGGCCCTCGACTGGGAGCCCGGCCTCTGGTCCACGCAGGGCAGCAGCGGCTGGGTCGGCACCCCGGTCATCCGCGGCTGGCAGGGCAACCAGGTCCTCCTGCTCCTCGACGGGCTGCGCCTGACGCACGACCGCACGCCCACGGGCCCGGGGTCCGACTGGGAGCTGCTCGATCCGGACATGATCGACCGCATCGAGGTGCTCCGGAGCCCGGACTCCGTGCTCTACGGCACGGGTGCGATCGGCGGCGTCACGGCCCTCTACACGAGGTATCCGAGCGACTTCACGGATGGCGGCACGGTCTACGGCGGCCGCACGCGGCTCGGCCTCGGCTCCGGCGGCCTCAACTACTGGAGGGCGCGGCTCGACGGCTACACGGCGACGCCGACGTTCCGGGGGCAGGCGGGCGGCACGATCTTCCAGTCGACGGACATGGAGGCGGCGAACAGCACGGAGTGGTCCCCCACGGCGATCGACACGTGGGAGGCGGACGCGCACCTCGAGGGCAGGATCGACGAGCACAACACGATCGGGGGCTGGGTCTTCTTCTTCCGGAAGGAATGGGAGGGGAACTTCCTCCGCCCCGCCCGGGTCCAGGACAACGAGTACAGCCGCGATGCGGCGGCGTTCTACTGGCGGAACACCGCGGGGACGGCCCTCTGGGACGACGTCGAGGTCCAGGTCGGCGTCGTGCAGAACTCGCAGCTCGTGAACCGGACCGACGTCCCGGACCGCACGTCGCAGGACATCTGGACGCCCCAGGCGACCGCCTGCTTCCGCAAGGCCGTCGGCGAAGCCCACGCGGTGACCTACGGCGTCTCCACCTACGCGAACACGGTCGACCTCCAGCGCACGAACGCCGCAGGCACGCTCCGCGGCGTCCCCGAGGGCTGGAACTTCGACATCGGCGCGTTCGCGCAGGACGAGTGGCAGGTGAACGCGAAGCTGCGCGTCGTCTGCGGCCTGCGCATCGACGGCATCTGGGCAAAGACCGATCCCGACGCCGCGACGACCGACCCCCTGATCGACCCGGACGACATCCGGATCGACCAGAGCGACTTCGCATGGACGGGGAAGGTCGGGCTCCTCTACAAGGCGACCGAGGAGCTCTCGTTCACGGGCAACTTCTCCCGCGGCTACCGCTTCCCGGGCCTCACGGACCTCGCGGGGTTCGTCCAGGCGCCGGACGAGATCGTCGTCGGCGACCCGACGACGGAGCCCGAGTACAGCAACACGCTCGAGGGCGGCGTCCACTTCGCGTCGCCGCGCTGGCGCGGGAGCCTCGTCTCGTACGTCTCCTGGTACCAGGACGCGATCGTGCGGACCTACGGCACGTTCAACGGCCAGTCGTGGATCGACCGCAACGGGGACGGGATCCAGGATTCGGACGAGGACGTCTACGTGACGACGAACGCCGGCGAGGCCACCTTCTGGGGCATCGAGGCCGCCGCGGTCGTGGACCTGACCCCCCAGTGGTCCCTCTTCGGCAACCTGACGTGGTGGGACGGGAAGATCGAGCCGGACCCGACCGAGCCGATCGGCATCCCGTTCAACGGGACGCTCGGCGTCAACTTCCACCCGACGGAGAGGATCTACTTCCAGCTCGCGAGCCACATGGTGGCGCGCTTCGACCAGATCCCGCAGGCCTTCTACGACGCGGAGGCGTTCTTCTTCAGGAACCCGCAGGACGAGAGCCAGGGCACGCTCCGGAGCGACCACTCGGTGCCCGGCTACACGCTCTGGGACGTCCGGATCGGCGTGAGGGTCTCCGACAGGGCCAACGTCACGATGGGGATCGACAACCTGTTCGACAAGAAGTACCGCGCCTTCGGCGACCGCCACGATGGCCCCGGTTTCACCGTCCTGTGCGGGCTCTCTTTCGATTTCTGACAGGAGGAATCCCATGGCAATCCGCGCAGCCCTCGCACTCGCCCTCCTCGCGGCGCTTGCCGCCGCCGACCCGGCTCCCGCCGCGGAGCCCGGCTTCGTCGGCTTCCACGTCGAGCCTCTCGCCGTCCTCTCCGCCCGCCAGAAGGCGGACCTCCGCGTCACCGGGGACCGGGGCGTCGTCGTCGCGGCGATCATCGAGAAGGGACCGGCCGAAGCGGCCGGGCTCGGGATCGGCGACCGCCTGCTTCGCTTCGGGGGCAATGACGTCCCGGACCTGGTCAAGGCCGAGGAGGAGGCACGCCACCTCTGGCGCGTCGCGATCCGCATGATGCTCACGAACGCGCGCGCGGGCGAGGCGATCCCGGTCGTCGTCGAGCGGGAGGGCGCGCGGCGGACGCTCACGCTCGTCGCCGTGTCGGCGGCGGAGATGCACCGCCTCCAGGCGGACGAGGCGTGGACGGACCTCCCGCCGCTCGCGGCGGCGGGTTCCCCGGAGCCCCTCCGCATCGACTTCCAGGGCCTCGCCGCGGATGCGCTCCTGCCCGAGGGATTCCACCCCTACGAGGGCCGCTGGCGCGTGCTCCGCGACTCGGAGGGGGCCGCGGTCCTCCGCCAGGACCGGATGATCCTCCCGTGGGCGGTGATGCTCGCCGCGGGGAAGGGCCGCTGCTACGCGGACGCGAAGGCGACCGTGCGCTTCATGCCGCTCGCGGGCATCGCCGACGCGTCGGGCGGGATCGTCTTCCGCGCGCAGGATCCGCTCAACTACTACCTCGTCCGGCCGAACGCGCTCGAGGACAACTTCCGCATCTACGTGATGAAGGACGGCGTGCGCACGCAGCTCGCGACGCTCCAGGTGACGCCGCCGGAGATGAACAGGTGGCACGTGATCGAGGTCGAGTTCAAGGGCCCCGTGTTCCGCGCGACGCTCGACGGCAAGGACGCCGTCGAGGCGCGCGACGGGAGCTTCGCATCGGGCTGGTGCGGCCTCTGGACGAAGGCGGCTATGATGCGGCGCGGTGAGCCTCGAAGACAGGGTCCTCGGGATCTACCGCATCGGCGCGGAGCTCGGCCGGGGCGGCATGGGCACCGTCTACCGCGCCGAGACGATCGCGGAGGGCCCCGCGGGCCCCGCGGGCCGGACCGTCGCGCTCAAGGTCTTCCGGAAGGAGCTCGTGGAGGACGAGCGCGCGTTCGCGCGCTGCAGGCTCGAGGCGGAGATCGGCAAGGAGATCCGCCACGACAACCTCGTCCGCACCTACGGGATCGGCGCGGCGGATGTCGACGGCGGCGCCTGCCACTTCATGGTCATGGATCTCATCGAGGGGAAGACGCTCAAGGGGCTCCTGGAGGAGCTCGGCCCCCTCCCCGAGCCCCTCCTCCTCGAGGTCGCCGACCAGGTGCTCGCGGCGCTCCAGGCGATCCACGAGCGCGGCGTCGTCCACCGCGACATCAAGCCCGAGAACATCGTCATCACGCCGGACCAGCGGGTGCTGCTCATGGACCTAGGCGTCGCGCGCCGCGAGGCGGGCAACGAGCGGACGCGCGTCGGCGAGTTCGTCGGGTCGCTCGCCTACGCGCCGCCCGAGCAGTTCTCGGGCAAGGACGTGACGCGCCGGTCGGACCTCTACGCGCTCGGCGTCACGCTCTACGAGCTCGCGACCGGCAAGAACCCCTTCCCCCAGAAGGACCTCGGGTCCCTCGTCGGCGCGAAGCTCGAGGCGGAGATCCCGCCGCCGCGCACCGTGCGCGCGGAGCTCGACGGCTTCTGGGACCAGGTGATCGCCACCTGCGTGCGCCGCGACAAGACGGAGCGCTTCGCGAGCGCGGCCGTCCTCCGGGCGATCCTCCGCGAGGGCGAGAGGAGCGAGTGGTGGCGGCTGCGCGCCGCGCCGTCGGCGGAGCGCGTGCTGAAGAGGCTCCGGGGCGAGCGCC
>JAKLKT010000345.1 GCA_023150495.1 Planctomycetota bacterium | reverse complement strand
GTCGATGGACGGCTACGCGCTCCGCGCGGACGAGACCGCGAGCGTGCCCCGCGCCTTCGACGTGGTCGGGAGGGTCGCCGCCGGCGCGCGCGAGCTGCCCGCGGTCGAGCCCGGCAGGGCCGCGTGGGTCAACACCGGCGCGCCGATGCCGCCGGGAACCGACGCGGTCGTCCCGGTCGAGGAGACGCGGGGCGAGGGGAAGGTGCAGGTGCTAGCGACCGTCCGCAAGGGCGAGAACGTCCTCGCCGCGGGCGCGCTGGTCCGGCCGGGCGACGCGGTGGCGGAGGGGCTCCTCACGCCGGAGCGCATCGCGATCAGCGCGGCGGTCGGCGCGCTCGAGGTCGTGGTGCGCAGGCGGCCGCGGATCGCCGTCCTCTCGACGGGCTCCGAGCTCTCCGAGGAGCCCGAGGCGCACCAGATCCGGAATTCGAACGGGCCGATGCTCCGGGCGCTCTTCGCGCGCGCCGAGATCCTCGACCTCGGCGCCGTCCCCGACGACGCGGGCGCGCTCGAGGCGGCGCTCGCGAGGGGGCTCGCCGAGGCGGACCTCGTCGTCTCGACCGGCGGCGTGTCGAAGGGCGAGTACGACCTCGTGCGGCCGACGCTCGAGAGGCTCGGCGTCACGGTGCACGTGCACGGCGTCCAGCTCCAGCCGGGCAAGCCCTTCCTCTTCGGCACGACGGGCGACAAGGCGGCCTTCGGGCTTCCCGGCAACCCGGTCTCGGCGCTCGTCTGCGCCGACCTCTTCGTGCTGCCCTACGTCGCCGCGAGGAGCGGCCGCGCCTTCGACGAGGTGCTCCTCGCGCGGCGGGCGCGGCTCACCGGGCCGCTCGCCGCGTCGCCGAAGCGCCGTCGCGTGCTGCCGTGCCGGCTCTCGGGCGACGAGGTGCAGCCGCTGCCGTGGCGCAGCTCCGCCGACGTCTACGCGCTGACGCACAGCAACGCGTACGTCACCGTGGACATCGGCTACCACCTCGCGCAGGGCGCGGAGGTCACCTGCCTCGTCCCCGAGCGCTCCGCCGCGCGGACCGCATGAGCAGGATCCCGCCCTCCCTGTGGATCGCGGCGCTCGTAGGGGTCCCGCTCGCGCTCTCCTTCGTGCCGGGGTTCCCGCAGCACGGCTACGGCCACGTGCTCCTGCTCTACCCGATCCTGCCCGCGCTCCGGAGCCCGGAGCGGCGCCGCCGGATCCTCCTCTACGCGGCCGGGATCGCGCTGCACGTGCTCGCCTACCCGGACCCCGACCTCGGATTCCTCGGGTGGGTCCTCCTCTGGCCCTACCTCCTCGCGCGCGAGCGCGACGACGGCGCGCCCTGGTTCCGGTCCGCCTTCCTCTACGGCTACTTCCGCGCCTTCGTCGGCTTCTACTGGCTCGGCAACGTCCACTACACGGCGTGGCTCGGCGTGTCGCTAGCGTCGGGGTTCGCGTTCGCGGCCGCGTTCGAGTGGCCGCTCCGCCGCCTCCGGTTCGCGCCCTACGCGCTCCGGGTCGCGTCGGCATGGCTCCTCTTCGAGTGGGTCCACTCCTGGCTCATCGGCGGGTTCCCGTGGCTCTTCCTCTCCCACACGCAGTACCGCTTCCTCGCGCTCATCCAGGTGGCCGACGTCGTGGGGGCGTTCGGCGTCTCCTTCCTCGTCGCCATCGTGCAGGCGGCCGCGCTCGAGGCGAACGCGCTGCGGCGCGTGACGGCGTCCGCCGTGGCGGCGGGCGTCCTCCTCGTCGCGGCGCTCCTCTACGGGGCGATGCGGGGGGGCTCCGGGGGCCGCCCGGACGGCCCCGGGATCCTCATGGTCCAGAGCGCCGTCCCGAGCGTCGTGAAGGAGCAGGAGCTCGAGAACCCGCGCGGCCCGGACTTCCACGAGGCGCTCGAGCGTCTCACGCGCGAGGGGCTCGAGAGGCACCCGGACACGGCGCTCGTCGTCTGGCCCGAGACGATGTTCCCGGCGCCGTATCTCGAGAGCGACCCGCAGCGCGGCCTCTTCCTCCCTCGCGCGCGCGCGTACGCGCGCCGGTTCGGGAAGCCCGCCGTCTACGGCCTCTCGTCGTTCGCCACGCCGCAGCGGCTGAGGCGCGGCTACAACTCCGCGATCCTCGTCGACCGCGGGGGCAAGGTACTGGGCCTCTACCGGAAGCAGCGGCTCGTCCCGATGAGCGAGGAGTTCCTTCCGCGCCGGATCCTCCCCGAGTCGTGGTGCGACGCGATCTTTCTCTGGCTCTCGGGGAACCTCGGCCTCCCTCGCTCGAGCGACCTCGAGTCGGGCGAGGGGTTCGCGACGCTCGACGCCGGCCCCGGCCTCCGGTGCGCGACGCTCATCTGCTTCGAGGGCGTCTACCCCGACCTCGCGCGCGGCGCGGCGCGGCACGATCGGCCGGACCTCGTGCTCCATCTCGTGAACAACGGGTGGTTCGTCTCGCCCCGCTTCCTCGCGTGGCGCGTGCCGTCCTTCGAGCAGCGGCAGTGCCTCGCGGCCTGGGTGTTCCGGGCCGTCGAGACGCGGATGCCCTTCTTCTCGTGCGCCAACGCCGGAGTCACCTGCGCCGTCGCGCCGGATGGACGGATCCTCGGGAGGGTGGACCGGGTGATGGGGGAAGGGTGGCTCCACGAGCGGGTTCCCGCCCGCTGGGAGGAGCCCCTCTTCCTGCGCGGGGGGTTCCTCCTCCCCCCGGCCCTCCTCCTCCTCATCCTGCCCGTCCTCCTGTGGCGGGCCCGGAAACGCGCGTGAACGGCGGTTTCCCGGCGGCGGGCGGGCCTTTTCGCAAACGTTTCGGCCTTCCCGGGACCGTCTTGACTCCCAGGGGGCCTTTTGCTGATATAGCCCGTCCCGGCGAGCAAGGGTCTCGACAAGCGGCGAGGGCGCGCGCGGGTGGTTCGGCAACGGAAGGAGACGGCTATCCATGTCCAGCATGGCGAAGATCTTCGTCGTGGTGAATCTGGCGTTCGGCATCGTGGCGTTCGGTTCCGCCGCGACGCTCCTGGGCGCGCAGGACGACTATCGCAAGGGCTTCGAGGCGAAGAGCGACGAGCTCAAGAAGGTCACGTTGGAGATGCAGGCGAAGATCGACGACCTGGATCTCCAGCGGTCCCAGCAGTCCCAGAAGGCGAGCGAGGAGCGCGGCCGCGCCGACACGCTGCAGGCCTCGGTGGACGAGCTGAAGACCCAGCTCGCCGCGGCGAACACCGCGAACGAGACGCTGCGCTCGTCGGTCGAGACCTTCTCGAAGGAGCTCCAGACCTCGAACCAGCTGAACAGCTCGAACCAGGAGTTCCTGAAGCGCCTCTCCGACGACAGCAAGAAGGCGACGGACGAGATGCTGAACGCGAAGTCGACCCTCGAGAAGGAGGTCGCGAACCGCGTCGGTCTCGAGCAGCAGGTGATCGATCTCACCGAGCAGGTCACGGTGCTCTCGGCCGAGAAGGGCGACATCGAGCGCAAGGCGCGCGAGCTCGAGTTCTGGCTCCAGAAGTACCGGGACCGGTTCGGCCCGATCGAGGGCGAGTCCGATGGCGCCCCCGGCGTCGTGATGGCCGTCCGCGGCCCGCTCGTGAGCATCTCGGTCGGCAGCGCGGACAAGGTCCGGATCGGCGACTACTACAACCTCAGCCGCGGCGCCGCGTACGTCGGCCGCATCAAGATCACGAGCGTCGACAAGAACCTCTCCGTCGGCCAGTTCGACGTGAACAACCCGGGCAGCGGCGCCCCGCCGCAGCCGGGCGACAAGGCCACGCCGGGCAGCAACTGAGGAATCCCATGGCGAAGGACGAATACCTCGAGATCTCCGATCTCGACACCACGCCCGAGTCGGACAAGCTCGCGATGGCGCTTGTCTACGTCACGACGATCTTCTTCGTGGCGGCGATCGTCTTCTTCTGGATGAAGATGAAGCAGTACGGCGTCGGCCCCTTGGCCGACTGACCGAGCCGAACCTCCGAAAGGCCGGCCCCCGCGCGGGGGCCGGCCTTTTTTTTCGCGCGTGTCTCCCCGCGGGGTGACCCGAGGGCCTTTCGCGGCGATGGCCTGCCCCGCGATCGTGCCGCGGGGGCCGGGCGCCGCCCCGGAGGCGGATCCCGCCGGCTGCC
>JAKLKT010000344.1 GCA_023150495.1 Planctomycetota bacterium | reverse complement strand
GCGCTGGCGCACCGGGAGGGGGGTTGCGCACGGGGGGCGGAGAGCCGAAGATGCGCCCGGAAAGGAGGCACGATGGGAAGAGCATTCGTGCTCACGGCGCTGCTCGCCGCATGCGCGACCCCGCAGGGACAGCTCGAGCGGGTCGCGAAGGACTGGTGCCTCGTGGTCCGGGCAAGCCAGGTGCTCCCCGTCTACCCGCCGAGCGAGGACGTGGAGCCCGGCGACGTCTTCCTCGTGGACACGTCGCTCGGCGACCAGGCGCGCGTCTACGAGGAGAAGGGGTTCCTGCCTCTCGACCAGCTCGTCACGCGGCTCCGCGGCCTCCCGTACGACGCCTTCTACCGCGACGGCTACTTCGAGAACCCGTACGGCAAGGTCCCCCACGACCGCCCCTCCGCGGGCACCTCCCCATCCGCCCCCAAGGTGGCGTTCCCCGCCTACTCGTTCCGCGTGGACCGGAGTGCGGGGTTGAAGCTCGCGCTGCCGCTCTCCGGCGTGCCGTTCGGCCTCGGGCTCCTCGGCTCGTCGCAGGCGCAGGGCTCGGTCACGATCCGCGACGCGTCGACCTACGCGATCGACGGCGAGGCGCTCGCGCGGACGCTCTACGCGTGGTGGGAGGCCGACGAGGCCCGCCGCGAGACGTTCGGCGCGATCGCGCGCGACACCGGCAAGCCGGTCTACCTCCGCGCGGTCACGCGCGTCTTCCTCGCCCGGGGCGTGACCGTCTCGCTCGTGAGCCTCGACAGCATGGGGGCCGGCGCGGACGCGGGCGTGCCTCCGCAGATCGAGCTCGGAAGGATCGCGATGGAGCAGCCGGACATGGCTCCGAAGGCCGCCGCCGCGTACCGCGACGCGCTCGCGACGCTCGGCGGGCCTCCGGGCGGCGCCGTGCGGGTCACGCAGGCGAGCAGCCGCGCGGTCACGATGGACGAGGACTTCGAGCGTCCGCTCGTGCTCGGCTACCTCGGGTTCGACGTGCGCGTCTTCCCCGACGGCAGGCTCTCCGCGCCGGTGCCGAGCTTCGCCACGGTCGCCGAGGGCTCGACCGCGCTCGAGACCGTGAAGGCGGTCTCGTTCGGCGAGGACGGGAACACCGCGCTCCTCGAGAGATTCCTCGAGGATCCCGCGAACTACGACAAGCTCAAGGCCTGGCTCGCCGAGAAGGGCCTCGACATCAACCCCTCCGACCTGCTGCACGGCGCCGCGTACGCGCGCGAGCGCGCGGACGCCGTCGCGCACTTCGGGCTGAGGTGACGGATGGCATTCCCGAATCCGATCAAGGGCGTCGCGCGCGACCGCGTTCATGCGGTCGTGAAGACCATGCTCATGGACAAGGACGTCGCCCACGTGAGCTGCCGGGAGGCGAAGGACGGCACCTACACGGTGACGCCCCGCCCGCGGAAGGCCCCGTAGCACGGCCCCCGAATCCCCCCCACATCGCCCCGAACGGAGGTAGGATCGACCCCATCGGAGGGCCCTGCGATGGATCGCTCCACGCTTCTCGCGGCGCTCACGCGGAAGACGCCTTGCCCGAGCTGCGGCCAGCGGCGGCTCGAGTTCCTCCTGCGCTGCGACCTCACGTTCGGCGCCTGCCTCTGCACCGCGCACTGCCGCGCCTGCAACGACTCGTTCGAGATCGCGACGGGCGCGGTCCCGCCCGACGCGGGCCTGCTCCAGGACGCGGTGGAGCCGTGCCCGCGCTGCGGCGGCCGCCAGCGCCGCGCCGCGCTCCACTGCGAGATCGAGACGCATGCGTGCGCCTACACGCTCGAGTGCGTCACCTGTGTCACGGCGCAGTAGGCGGCTGCCGTTGACGCGACGAGGGAGCCGCGCTACCGTCGGGAAGGGGGGTCCGCACATGAAACCCGCAAGGATCACGTTGCTCGCGCTCATGCCGATGGGCCTCGCGTGGGCCGACGAGACCCCGACGGAGGTCCGCTTCGCCGAGCCGAAGCGGGTGCTCGCGGGCGATGCATTCCTGGGCGAGAGGCGGCTCTACCCCTCCCCGGTGCTCCACGACGTCGACGGCGACGGCTTGAAGGACATCGTCGTGGGCGACCTGCTCGGGGCGGTCACCTTCGCGCCCCGCGTCGCGGGCAAGACGGTCGCATTCGCCGCCGGGAGGCCGTTCCCCGATCGGGACGGGAAGCCGCTCAAGTTCCACAACTGGTGATGCATCGGCATGGGTTCACAGTTCGTGGACCTCAACGCCGACGGCCACATCGACTACCTGACCGCGACCTTCGACGGCTCGCCGCACGTGAGCTACGGCAGCGCCCTCGGGTTCGGCGCGCCGGAGCACCTGAAGGACGCGCAAGGCGAGCGGATCCTCATCTCGAGCATCTGGGACTACGAGGCCTCGCAGCACACGGACGTCGGGCGCGCGATGCCGGACGGAGCGGCGCGCGGGGAGCGATGCATCTCCGCCCTCGCGTTCGACTGGGACGCCGACGGCGACCTGGACCTCCTGCTGGGCAGCTACGAGAACGGGCACCTCTACCGCCAGATGAACGAGGGCTCGGACAAGGAGCCGAAGTTCACCGGCAGGAACATCCCGGTCCTCGCCGGCGACAGTCCCTTCGCGCTGCCCGACAAGATGACGGCGCCGCGGCTCGTCGACTGGGACGGCGACCTCGACCTCGACCTCGTCGCGGGGAGCTTCGGTGACTCGTGGGGGCAGGGGGGCGCGGGGGGCGGCGTCTACCTGTCGCGCAACCGCGGCACGAAGGGGAAGCCGGAGTTCGGCGCGCTGGAGACGCTGATCGCGCCCGCCCGGAACGGCGGCACCGGGCCGACCCGCCCGACGGCCGGCCTCTACGCCGACGCGACGGACTACGACGGCGACGGCGACCTCGACCTGGTCGTCGGCGGCTACTCCCTGTGGACCCCGGAGGGCCGCGCGCTCTCCGCGGAGGAGCAGGCGACGGTAGACCGGCTGAAGGAGGACCAGAAGGCGATCCAGGCAAGGCAGTCCGCGCTGTTGCAGCAGGTGCAGGAGGAGACCGCGAAGGCGGCGGAGGGTCTCGACCAGAAGAGCAAGGAGTACCGCGCCAAGTGGTCGGAGGTCTACCGGAAGCACAACGACGAGTTCGCGGCGATCCGCGACGAGCTCCAGGCGGTCACGAAGAAGATCGGGGAGCTGGTCCCCTTCGCGCAGCGCCAGGCGTTCGTCTGGTGGTACGAGCGCCTCTAGCCGACGCGCATCCACGTCAGCTCGTGCTTGTTCCAGAAGAGGTGCCGGAGCCGCGCGCCCGGGATCTCCGCGAACGCGCGCGCGGCGGCGTGATCGGTCTCGCCCTGGAACTTCACGGTGCACACCATGTTCCGCGCGTGCGGGAGCCACCGTTTCACGAGCGCGAGCAGGCGGTCCGGGTAGCAGACGACGTCGGAGAAGAGCCAGTCGACGTCGAACGGCTCGATGCCGAACGCGCTCTCCTGACGGTGCTCGGAGAGGGGCGCCACGCGCGGGTCGAGCGGCGCCTTGTCGACGCTCACGACGCGCGCGCCGAGCTTCGCCAAGGCCCACGTCCAACCGCCGGGGCTCGCGCCGAGGTCGACGCAGAGCTCGCCCGGCTGCGGCCGGCGCTGCAGCACCGTGAGCGCCTCCCAGAGCTTCAGGTAGGCGCGGTTCGGCGGGCCCTCCTTGTCCTCCTTGAATCGCACCTCGCCGTTCGGGAAGGGCGAGGAGCAGCGCGCGGCGGCGAGGAGGCGCGAGCGGTCGAGGAGCGTCCACGATCCCAGCGGCGCGACGGGGAGGGGCCCGGGGAACCCGATCGGCTTTCCCGAGACGTGCGGCAGCTTCTCGGCGATGAGCGCGGCACGCCGGTGCTCCGCGGTGGAGTAGAGCGCCCAGTTGCGCTGGATGGCGCGCAGCGCCTTCGCGGCCTCGCCGACCGACGGGAAGGGGATCTCGACGGGGTCGTGCCAGACGTTGTGCGCCCAGATGGCGTCGCGCGGCGGCCCGTCGTGCAGGACGAGGCGCTCCCGCACCTCGCGGACGCCGTCCCCGAGCTCGTGGAGCAGCTCCGTCACGAACCCCTCGGCCGCGAGGTAGCCGGTCACCGGTTCCTCAGCGGGGCACAGGC
>JAKLKT010000343.1 GCA_023150495.1 Planctomycetota bacterium | reverse complement strand
CCGGTCTCCTCCACGGCCCATCTCCTCGTGGGGGGGCACCTCCTCGGCCTGCCTCCGGGCGACGCCAGTGTCCTCGCGTTCACCGTGCTCGTCCAGCTCGGGACGCTCGTCTCCCTTTTCGTCTACTTCCGCACGGACGTCGTCGCGCTCGTGCGCGCGTTCTTCGCGCGGCCCTTCTCGACGGCCGCGAACACGCTCGCGTGGTTCGTGATCCTCGGGACGGTGCCGGCGCTCGCCGCGGGTGCCCTGCTGAAGCCGCTCGTGAAGGGCCTCTTCAGCACGCCGCTCATCGGCGCCTCGATCCGGCTCTTCTTCGCGGCGGGGCTCCTGACGCTCGCCGAGTACCTCGGCCGCCGGACGCGGAAGCTCGACTCGATGACGTGGCTCGACGCGCTCGCCGTCGGCCTCTTCCAGATGCTCGCGGTCTTCCCGGGGTCCTCGCGATCGGGCGCGACGATCTCCGGCGGGATGCTCCTCGGCTTCGAGCGGTCGTCCGCGGCGCGGTTCGCGTTCCTGCTGTCGATCCCGGTGCTCCTCGCCGCGGGGGTGTGGGAGGCGGGCGACGTCCTCGCGCTGCCCGACCCGGGCGCGCTCGTGCCGCCGCTCCTCGTCGGCTTCGCCGCCGCCGCGGTCGCGGGCTGGCTCGCGATCGGCTGGCTGATCAGCTACCTGAACCGCCGGTCGCTCTACGTGTTCGCCGCGTACTGCGCGCTCGGCGGGGTGGTGTGCCTCGTCGCGTCCTGACCCGCCCGCTGCGGCACGCGTGCCGCACCCCATCGTCGCAACCCGTTGCCGGACAAGGGCTTGCGGACGCAAAGTCCGGAAAAGATCCGGAAAAGATCAGTCCACGACGCGGAGGCCGAAGACGATCTTCGCCTTGTAGCGGTCGTCGGTCACCTTCTCGGTCTTGCCGACGTCGGGCATCCCCTCGCCGGTCGCGCGCCGGAGATTCAGCTCGATCGTCTTCACGATGCCGCCCGACGCCCGCTCGACCGACTCGCAGAACTTCACCACCTCGGACCGGCGCAGCGGCGGCGAGCCGCGCCCGCCGCCGTAGTCGTAGGTGAATCGCTTCTCGTTGCCCTTCACGCCGCGCCCGATCGGCACCGTGTCCGACCCGTACTGGGAGCGGGTGAGGTTCATCGTCTTCTCGACGCGCTCGATCAGCACCTTCTCGCCGCCGTCGCGCAGCTCGCTCTTCGCGATCTGGTCGACGAGCCCCTTCACCTCGGAGGCGAGCGCCTTCATCTGCTCCGCCTCGCGCGGCGCCCGGTTGATCGCGGCCTCGTACGCGGACGCCTGCTTCCAGGAGTCGTACGCGACGTACGAGAGCACGCACAGGAGGATCGCCATGACGATCACGTAGAGCTTGACGGGATCCTCGGTCATCGCTCGATCCTCTTGAAGTTGAAGGTGATCTTCTGGTGGTTCGTCCCCGGGTAGGGCTGGGCGCCCCACTCGTCGAGGGTCATCGCGGAGAGGAACTCGACCCGTTTCAGGCCCTCCTCGACGCGCTGCCCCGCCTCGACGTCCGGCAGGATCATCACGATCGTGACCCGCTTCTGGGAGACCTCCATCGATTCGATGTCGATGAAGTCGATCTGCTCGTGCAGCTTGCCGATGGTGGCGAAGACCTCGTTCCACACCTGCAGCGCGCTCGTGATCTGCGGGAGCCCCTTCGCGTCGCCGACGATCGAGTGCAGGTTGCGCTTCATGCGCTCGAGGGCCTGCAGGAACCGCTTCACGGCATCCGGCTTCGGACCGCCGCGCTCCACGGCGTTCGGATCCACCTGGTGGCGCTCGTCGATCATGCTGCCGAGGCCGTTGTAGCTCGCGACGACCTCCGCGAAGGGCTTGTACGCGCTGTCGACGATGCCCTCGAATCGCTGCCGCTCGAGCTGCCGCATCTTGTAGACGCAGTGGCCGGAGAAGGCGAGGAGCCCGAAGAAGAGGAGGGTCACGGTCACCGCGAGGCTGTTCTTCAGGAGCTCGAACTTGTTCGCGACCCTCAGCTCCTCCTGCCGGAAGTCGAGCGAGAGCGGGTCCTGCCCGATCCCCTTGAGCGCGAGGCCGAGCGCGACCGCGCCGCTCTCGTCGAACCGCTCCTTCTGGCCGTCGAGCTTGCACTGGAACGACTCCGACGGGCGGAAGGGCTCGACCGGCACGCCGAGCCGCTCCGCGAGCAGCTCGAGCAGGCCGGGCACCGAGAGCCCGGGCCCGGTGGCGATCACCCGCGAGGGCGACGCGCCGCCGCGGAGCGCCGCGACCGACCGCACGTACTCGCGCTTGAGCCGCCCCGCGAACTCGTCGCGCTTCTGGTGGAAGACGTCGCGTTCGAGCTCCGCGTGGCCCTTCGCCGTCTCCGGCTTCGCCGCGCCGGGGTGGAGCGGCACGAGCAGGTCGCCCTCCTCCTCGCCGGCGATCTCCTTCACCTTCTCGCCGGCCTCGCCCGCGTCGATCTCCATCTCGCGGGCCATCCCGTGCGAGATCGAGTCGACGCCGAGGCGCACGGAGCGGAGCGCGCGCACGGTCCCGTCCACGACGAAGACCATCACCGTCGAACGGTGGCCGATGTCGAGGAGCACGCACGTCGGCGACTCGTCGACGTGCCCCGCCGTCTTCACCGCGCCGAAGAGCGCGAGCGCGTCGAGGTCCATCGCGAGCGGCTCGACCCCCGCGGCGCGCGCGGACTCGATGCGGCGGCCGATGACGTCCTTCCGCACGGCGAAGACGAGGAGGTTCGTGCCGTCGCCCGACTCGCCGACCTTCGCGTACTGGACGACCACGTCGTCCGCGTCGCAGTCGTGGAGATGGTGCTCCGCCTCGTACTTGACGACCTTCCGGATCTGGTCGTCCGCCTTGAAGGGGACGGGGATCTCGCGTACGACGGTGTCGCTCGCCTCGACGGAGGCGATCACGTGGTGCTTCGAGTAGTGCTTGAAGATCTCCGCGAGCGCGACCTGGAGCTCCTCGGGGTCGGGAGCTCCGCCCCGGGGGGTGACCTCCCGCTCCATGTACCGGCCGACGCGGAACTTCTTGCCGGACCCGGTGACCTCCACGGCCCGCACGCCGCGTTCGTGGATATCGAGCCCGACGGACTTGCCCATAGAAGAGGTATTCTAGCGCGGCGCCGCGCGCCTGTCGTACTGGAGGAGCTGCTCCTCGGTGAGCATCTGCCGGATGCGGCCGCGGCTCTCCGTCTCGAGCGCCCTGAGCTCCCGGAACTGCTCTGGCGTGGGCTGCCGGATCCGCTCCTTCTTCTGGTCGTGGTCATGGAGGATCTCGCGGAGCTGGCGCACCTGGGTCGCGGAGAGGTCGAAGAAGCGCTGGAAGTCGCGAACGCGAGGGTCGAAGTTGGCGGGGGGGCCCTTCGTGGCCGCCGCGAGCGAGCCGATCCAGGCGCCGGTGCCGACGCCCGCGACGAAGACGAGCGCGAGGGAGGCGAGGATGAGTGCCTTCAGCTGCCGCATGCCTATTTTCCCAGGAGGGGCTCCGCCAACAGGGGCTTCTCGATGACCACCGGGACGATCTCGATGGCCAGGTACGCGAGGCCGAGCGCGGCGAGGACCGCCGCGGCGACGACCACGCGCCGGAGGAAACGACGCGCCTCGTCGAGCGGGAGCACCGGGGCGATGGGCAACTCCATCGCCCGTGCCACCACTCTCGCGGCAAAATCGGGGGGAGGCTTCGGAACCCCCCCGCGCACGGCGGCGGAGACCTCGCGGAGCTCCGCGATCCGGCGCGCGAGCGCCGGGTCCTTCGTGAGGGCATCCTCGAAGGCGCGCGCCTCCCCTTCGGGGAGCTCGCCGTCGAGGTGCCTCCAGATCGTCCGGTCGTCGTACATCATGTGCCTCCGCTGTCCCGTCAGGATGCCTCCCGCGCCTTCGCGAGCTTCCGCTTCAGCCGCGCCCGCGCCCGGTGGAGCCGGCTCTCCACGGTGCCGATCGAGATGCCGAGCACCTGCGCGACCTCGTCGTAGGAGAGCCCCTCGAGCTCGCGCAGCGCGAGCACCTCCCGGTAGCGCACCGGGAGCTCGTCGATCGCCGCGCGCACGAGGCGCCTTGTCTCGCCCCGCGCGGCGCCCGCGTCCGGCCCCTCG
>JAKLKT010000342.1 GCA_023150495.1 Planctomycetota bacterium | reverse complement strand
GCGCCGAAGCTCTTTCGGCTCCACGGTTTAGGACCGCACGGCGCCGCCGCCTAGCGTGCTCTGTCAAGTTGGAGGCCGCGGGTTCGAGTCCCGTCACTCCCGCCAGTTTTCGCCTGTTTCGAGCCCGTGCCGTGACGGGGCTCGCCACGCCGTAGCTCGCCGAATGTGAGCAACGGCCGGCGCCGAAGTGGGGGGGCTCCGGGGCCTGAGATCTGGTACCCTCCCGCGCCGGAGGAACGCCATGCGCTGGATGCTTCTCGGCCTTGTCGTTCTCTGCGGGTGCGACGAGGAGGCGGCGAAGCGCCGCGAGGAAGCGGTGAAGCATGGCGCCTCCTATCCCGAGGGCACCGCGGCAGTCGGTCTGCTCGTGGACATGCTCGACGACGACGACGCCCCGGTCCGCGAGGCCGCGGCGAAGTCGCTCGCCGCGCTCGGCAAGAACGGCCTCGCGGAGCTGGTCCGCTATCTCACGGACGTGCGCGATCCGTCGCATGCGGCGCTGCGGCAGATCGGCGACGTCCTCGCCAGGATGGGCGTGGCGGTGACCCCCGCGGACATCGCCTCGACCATGGCGGCGGACCAGCGGCCCACGGCCCGCCGCGCCGGCGCTGCGACCGCGATCGTCGTGGCGGGCTTCGATCCCCGGGGCCGCGACATCATGATCGAGGTGCTGACAGGCTCGCTGCGGGACGCCGATGCAGGCGCGCGCGCGACGGCCTCGGCGAGCCTCGCGGTCATCGGCTGGACGGCGGTGGCCCGGATGCATCCCGCGTCCGCGGACGACGTCAAGGGCATCCTGCCGATGCTGGGCGAGCCCGGCGAGGGCGTCAGTTGGCCCCCGTGCATCGGCGCCTGCGCGATCACGCTGCTGCGGCCGCGCGCGGAGTGGCCGGAACATGTGGCCGAGTACCCGTACGCGTACGTGGAGTCCGGGGAGCCGCGCGAGAGCCCGGTGCCGGTCGAGAAGCTCCGCGAGAAGCTGCGCGAGCTCTCCGAGTCGAAAGGCGACGCGATGCGCCGGCAGATCGACATCGACGGCGTGTTGCGCGCGCTGCGCTCGAAGAAGTCCGGTGCAGCGGAGGCGAAGCCCGAGCTCGACGCGGTGCTTGAGCGGGAGCGCGGGATCGTGCGCGTCGAGGCGGCGAGGGCGTTGCTGGCGGTGGTGCCCGAGGAGAGGGAGGCGGTGGCCCGTGCGCTCGGCGATGTCGTCCTCGAGCGCGACCCGTGGGCCTCGAGCGAGGCGATGACGGTCCTCTCCGGCATGGGCGAAGCGGCGCGACCCGCGGCGCCTGCGCTCATCGAGGTGCTCGGCTGGTCGGAGGAGGACGACGGCGACGGGAAGGACCTCGCGGGCGAGTGCGCGGCGAAGGGAGCCGGCTTCCGCTTCGTGCTCCGCTCGAAGCGCGCGGCGGCGTCGATCCTCGGCCACCTCGGCGCGCAGGAGGCGGTCCCCGCGCTGAGGGAGCTCGCAGGCCACAAGGATGCCCGCCTTCGCTACCGCGCGGCCACCGCGCTCCGGCGGACGACCTCGAAGTGAGGTCATTCAGCCTCCTTGTGAGGTGCCATCGGGCGACCCTCTACACTCTCGGCGCATGACAGCACCCCGAAAGGGCGCCCGCCGCATGGCCGAGATCCCGCCCGGCGTCCTCAGGGCGCTCAACGAGGGGCGGGAGGAGACGCGCACCCTCGTCGAGTGGCTCGCGATCGATCAGGGAACGCTCCTCGGCCATGTCCTCCGCGACATCGGGCTCGCGCGGGAGGCGGCGCGGCTCCTGCGCGCGTTCGCGCCCCACCGCCCGGAAGGCATCTCGCGTCGCACGAAGGCCGTCGGCCGGATCCTCCACGAGGGGCTCCCCGCCGCGGGCCGGCGCACGGCGTTCGCCCGGCTCTCGAAACACCCCTCGGACACGGCGCGCGCGTGGGCCGCGTACATGCTCCTCGCCGACGAACGGCTGCCGCTCGCGAAGCGCCTCGACCTCGCGCGCCGCTTCGCCGCCGACCGGCACATGGCCGTGCGCGAATGCGCGTGGGACTCCTTCCGGCCGCACCTCGCCAAGGACCTCGCGCGCGGGCTCCGCCTGCTCCGCGAGTGGGCGGCCGACGATGACGAGAACGTCCGCCGCTGCGCCGTCGAGGCGACGCGGCCGCGCGGCGTCTGGACCGAGCACCTTGAGCCGCTCAAGGAGGATCCGGAGCCCGGCCTCCCGCTGCTCGAGCCGCTCCGGAGCGACCCGAGCGACTACGTCCGGAAGGCGGTCGGGAACTGGCTCAACGACGCGAGCAAGTCGCGCCCCGACTGGACGCGCGCCGTCTGCCGGCGCTGGTCGAAGGAGTCGCGCACGCCCGAGACGCGCGCGATCGTCAGGCGGGCGCTGCGGACGCTCCGGAAGTAGTGCGGCCCCCGGACCCCCCCGGCTTCCACCCGCTCAGCGGCGCGGCGTCGGCGGGAAGTCCTCGAAGATCCTCGCCACCGCGTCGTTGATGCGCTCGGTCTTCTCCTCCGGCGTCGCCGAGGGGTCGACGATCCCGATCGCCGTCCCGCGCCACGCGAGCTGCCGCGTCTTCGCGTCGACGATGTCGATGATCAGCGAACCCTCCTCGTACTCGTAGACGTCCACCCCGCCGCCGCCGTACCAGTGCCCGCGCGGCCCGTAGCCGTAGCCCCAGTCGGTCACCTGGATGCGCGTGCGCCTGCCGACGTAGGTCGCGACGAGGAAGTCGGGCGCGCCCTCCGCCTGCGCGTAGCCCTTCGCCTTCAGCCCCGACTCGACGGCCGAGCCGACGCGCTGCACCACGAGCGGATCCGCGTCCGACTTCGCCGGGATGTCCGCCCAGCGGTAGGTCTTCAGCTTCGAGAAGTCGTACGACATGTCGTAGTCGTAGTTGGTGGACACGCTCGAGCAGGCGGCGAGGAGCGCGAGGGGGAGGAATCGCATGCTCCCATGATACGGGGGGGCCTCGGGGGCCGGGTATCATCCGGCCCGTGAAGCGGTTCGGCCTCGTCGTCGCCCTCGTCGCGGGGATCCTCGGGGGCGTCGCCTTCCGGCTGTCCCGGTCGAAGCCGGAGGTCGCCCCGGAGGCGTCGGGCTTCGCCGACCCCGGCGCCTGCTTCGAGTGCCACACGGAGCAGACGCGCGCGTGGCGCGACTCGCACCACGACCTCGCGATGCAGGAGGCGACCGACGAGACCGTCCTCGGCGACTTCAACGACGTCGAGTTCGTGCACAACGGCGTCCTCACGCGGTTCACGCGGCGCACGGGACGCTTCTTCGTCTACACGCAGGGGCCGGACGGCCGCGACGACGAGTTCCAGGTGAAGTATGCCTTCGGCGTCGCGCCGCTCCAGCAGTACCTCCTCGAGCTCCCGAAAGGCCGGCTCCAGGCGCTCACGATCGCGTGGGACGTGAAGGCGAAACGCTGGTTCCCGCTCCACGACGAGGCGATCCCGCCGGGCGACCCGCTCCACTGGACGGGGCTCGCCTACAACTGGAACCACATGTGCGCGGAGTGCCACTCGACGGACCTCCGCAAGAACTACGACGCGGCGAGCGGCATCTTCCGGACGACGTGGGCGGAGATCGACGTCGGCTGCCAGGGGTGCCACGGCCCGGGCGCGCGCCACGTCGAATGGGCGCGCCGCGTCGCGGAGACGAAGGAGGACTACGCGGTCGACGACCCGAAGGGGCTCGACGCGCGGCTCAAGGGTCGCGTCGAGGTCGAGCACTGCGCGCGGTGCCACGCGCGGCGCTCCGTCGTGGACGACCGCTACCGCTACGGCGCCTCCTTCCTCGACCACTACGATCTCGCGCTCCTCGAGCCGGACCTCTATCACCCCGACGGGCAGATGCTCGACGAGGTCTACAACCACGGGTCGTTCCTCCAGAGCCGCATGTACGCGGAAGGCGTGCGCTGCAGCGACTGCCACGATCCGCACACGGCGCGGCTGCGGGTCGAGGGCAACGCCATGTGCTCGCGGTGCCACAACGACTCGCCGCCGCCGCAGTTCGGGACGCTCGGGAAGAAGGTCTACGACACGAAGGCGCACCATTTCCACGAGCCGGGCACGCCCGGGTCCCGGTGCGTCGAGTGCCACATGCCCGCCGTGACCTACATGAAGGTCGACCC
>JAKLKT010000341.1 GCA_023150495.1 Planctomycetota bacterium | reverse complement strand
CGCTCGACGCGGACCTCATGGGAGCGCTAGTCGGCGCGATGTCGATGGCAGGGCCACGGCAGCCAGAGTCCGATGCTGCGCGGATGCTCCGGGCGATCCGCTGGTACGGCAAGGCGTGGAGGAACGACCTGAAGCTCGACTGGGGCGAGCGGGTCGTGATGCTCAAGACCGCGTTCGAGACGCTCCTCAACGAGGACGACACCCGGATGGCCGCACGCAAGATCGAGAGGCTCTTCTGCCGTGTCCTCGGAACCCGCGACACGGACCTCCTGTGGAAGCCGAAGGAGCGTAGGCGGGTCGTGACGTACACCAAGCTGAGCGGCAATACTGCTCATGAGGCGCGCACGGACCTGATGGACTGGTGCATCACGTTCGGTGAGGCGCGCAACACCGTCGTCCACAAGGGGCTCTCACCCGAGATGATGTACGCCTGCCCTGGAGGATCTGCGTACGACGGTCACCTGTTCCACACTGGTTCCCGGCTCTTCCGCGAGGCGGTGAAGGTGCGGCTGGAGGACGTGGGATTCCCAATGATGTGGGCGAGCGCGCGCGTGCGACACGGCGTCCGCCTCTTCACGCGAATCCGGCAGAGACTCGCCCGTTCGCGCCGAGGGGGTTGTAGCACCCGAACTTCAGAGGCAGTGACGGTGCGGACGCCGAGACCCTGAGTTCGCTACCCCGCCCCGAAGAACCGCTCGTCGAGGTCGGACTCGCCGGGCGCCACGCCCCGCGCCCCGCCCGCGGCGTGGACCCGGGATCGGCTCGACGGCGTCATCCCGAACTCCACGAGGAACGCCCGCATCTGCTCCAGGGCCTTGTTCGCGATGGCGAGGTAGGGCGAGTGGGCGAGGTAGCCCGAGGGGGCCTTCACGACTGCCCCGTACTGGCGGACCTTCTCCTCGGCGTCCAGGAGCCGGGCGTAGGCGAGGCAGTAGCCCATCAGTGCCGGCCCGTCGATCTCGGTCAGGAGCCCGGCCTTGAAGAGGATCCTCCCCATCCGGTGCCACTCGCGTCGGGACGCTCCGTCGAGCACCTTGGGGCAGGCCGGCATCCGCCGGCGGGGCTCGGGCTCGGTCTGGTTGAGCGGCCGGTGCCCGGGATTCCCCGCGAGGACCTTGAGGAGCGTGGGCTTGGGCTTCCGGCCGCCGCCGGGCGCGCGGGACCTACCCACACGCCACCTCCGCAAGGGCGCGGGCGCCGTTCGAGGACGGGCCGCGCGGACTCCGGGGGACGAGGGCGCCGTCGCCGGGCCCCCTCGGCCCTCGCTTCCCGCAGAAGATGCACCACACCCCGGGGTCGTACCGGTCGCCGCGCTTCCAGGATGGCGGCGCGAGGAGGTACTGCCAGTAGTGGATCCCCATCCAGCAGAGGAGGCGGCGGATCACGCGGCCCCCTTCGCTGGGACGCGTTCCGCCTTCTTCCCGGTGAACTGCTCCCACCGCGCGACGATGACGTCGGTGTAGAGCGGGTCGATCTCGATGAGCCGCGCATTCCGCCCCATCTGCTCAGCGCCGATGAGCGTGCTGCCCGAGCCCCCGAAGAGGTCGAGCACCGTCTCGCCCGGGCGCGAGCAGTACTTCATGGCGAGCGTCGCTAGCTCGACGGGCTTCTCGGTAAGGTGGACCATCTTCTGCGGCGAGACCTTTTTCACGCTCCAGACGTCGGTCGCGTTGTTGATGTCGGGGGCGAAGTAGTGGGCGGCGCCTTCGCGCCATCCGTAGAACGCCCACTCATGGTTCCCCATGAAGTCCTTCCGCGTGAGGACGGGGTGCTCCTTCACCCAGATGATGGCCTGGGAGAAGTAGAGCCCAGCCTCGACGAGCGCGGGCGGGTAGTTGGCGATATTGCTGTACCCGCCCCAGATGAAGAACCCCCGCCCCGGGAGGAGGACGCGGGCGGCGTTCCCGAACCACGCGCGGAGCTTCTCCCGGAACGCCTCGTCGGACATGAAGTCGTTCTCGAGGGGGCGGTCCTTCGCCCGCATCCGCTTGTGGGTGGGCTTCGACTTCTCCGGGTGGCGGTCGAGGTCGGCCGCCTGGTGGTGCATCGTGCCCTGGAAGGAGGAGAGGCCGGCGGCGATGGCGTTGTTCGAGCGCGGCTCGACGCGGACGTTGTAGGGCGGATCGGTGTTCAGAAGGTGGACCGGCCCGCCGTCCAGGAGCCGGTCGAGATCCTCCGGGCTCCCCGAGTCGCCGCACAGGAGCCGGTGTTCGCCGAGGATCCAGAGGTCGCCGCGGCGCGTCGTCGGCGTCTCGGGCGGCTCGGGGATGTCGTCGGGGTCGGTCTCCCCCTCCTTCGCCTCCGCGCCGATGCCGGACTTCTGCGCGAGGTCATCGAGCATCGCGCGCAGCGCGGCGTCGTTGACGGTTGCCTGCGCGAGGAGGGCCTCCAGCTTGGCCGGGTCGGCCGTCGCCATCCCGGCGAGGGGGTCGAGCGACGCGAGGACGAGCGCCTCCTCGGCCTCGTCGAGGTCCACGTAGACGACGGGGATCGCGGTCTCGCCGCGCGCCCGAGCGAGTTCCACGCGGAGGTGCCCGTCCACGAGGTGGCCCGTGCGGCGATTGACGACGACGTCCTGGACCCATCCGACCTGGTCGAGGAGGCCCGCGAGCGCCGCTTGCTGCGCTGGCGGATGCCCGCGCCAGTTCCTCGGGTTGGCGACGAGCGCCGCCGGGGAGGCCTCGCCGCGGTCCACGATGCGGGAGCGCCAAGGACCGGGCGAGGGCGCCGCCGGAGCGGCCTTCCGCTTGCGGCCCTTCCGGGTGGCGGCCTGGCTCACGACCAGGCCTCCCACGAGGAGCCGCAGGCGAGGCTAAGGACGCGGCCCGCCGCGTAGGGGTCCGGGCCGCGGGCGTCCTCGGGGTGGAGACAGGCGCCCTCGGCGCCTGGGCCGGGGGGCCCCCCCCCTCCCTTATTTCGCGGGCGCACGCGCGAGATTGCGCGCCCGGTACAGGAGGCGAGACCTGTCACAAACCGCTCCCCCTCCCCGGTGCCGGTTTCGCCGTCTGCCAGGCTGGCACCGTCGGTGGCGAAGCCGACTCCCGCGCCGTCGGGCGCCCCGTTGCCACCCGTGGCGGCCGGCGCGGCCATGGCCACCGGGGCGACGCCGTTGTGGATCGCGCCACCCGTCGCGCCACGGGCGCCCTCGGGCGCGGTCACGGGCGGGCCTCCCCAACCGTAGGGCTCGGCGTCTCTGCCACGCCGAGGTCCCGGAGGAATCCCCCCAGGACCTCGGGGAGCTCCGTGAGGGCCTGGCGCACGCCGGCGTCCGCGGAGGCGAAGCGCTTGCGGTCCGCGTCGTCCCGAGGGTTCGAGAGGTAGGACACCAGGGAGTCACGGAGGCGGCGGGCGGAGCGCAGGATCTCGGAGAACTCGTCGCGCTCGGGTGGCTCAGCCAGTTCGCGGAGGTCGTCGAGAGACTCGACGCCCTTGTCGAGCGCCTCCTCGATCTGGCTGCGCGAGAGCCGGATCTCGCGATTGAGGACGGCGCGGCGGGCGTGAGGAACTGCGCGGTCGAGGGCGTCGAGGGCCTCGGCGAGGGCGGCGGCGCGGCGGACGGTCTTCTCCCCGACACCCGTCTCGGAGGCGATCTTCGCGCTCGTCTCGTTTGCCCGTCCGTTCCGGTCACTTTGACCGGAACGCACCTTGAAGCCCGTCTGCTTCGTCGCGTTGTACTGCCGCCCCAGGTAGTACATCGCCCAGGCGGGCGTGAGGGAGCGCCGCGCCCGCTGCGCCGTGAGGAACCACGCCAGCGCCGCCGCGCGGTCCGGGAACGACCGCTTCTCCACGCGGAACGCGATGTCGAGCTCGCGGCAGAGCTCGAGGCGGTGGTGGCCATCGAGGAGGACGTCCTGCTCCTGCCAGACGACGAGCGCCTCGCGGCACCCCTCGGCGCGGAGCGACTCCCGGAGCGCCGCCTCGGTGGCCTCGTCCATGGGGGCGGAGAGCTCGGCGATCTCCCGGTCGATGCGGGGCGAGGAGCGGTCGGCCTTCTCCTTCGGGGCGTAGGGCACCTGGTCGGAGCCGGTGACGCGGGTCCAGGCCTTTTCGCCCTTCATCTGCGCGTAGACCCGGGCGCGCTGTGGAGGAGTCGTCGGGAGATCGAAATCGAGGAGCCCCCGGGCGAGGGACTCG
>JAKLKT010000340.1 GCA_023150495.1 Planctomycetota bacterium | reverse complement strand
CGTCGCGGATGCGGGCCGCGGCGTCGCCGTAGGCCTCGACGATCCCCTCGATCGCGGCGCGGTCGAGGTCCTGGACCCGCTGCCGCCAGCCGCTCCGGCTGATCTTCAGGAAGTGGATGATCTGGGCGGACACCTTGGTGGGGGAGGAGGCGTGCAGCTCGCGCACGAGGTCCCTGAGCCCCGGCACGAAGCGCTCGTGGCTCGCGCGGAGGAGCGGCCCGCTCCTCGTCTCGTTCACGCCCATCGCCTCGAGGACCATGAGGCCCGGCTCGCCCTTCGCGAAGCGCAGGTAGCGGTCGCGCACGTCGCCGTTCACGAGACCGTCCTCGCCCGAGAGGCGCGTGACCATGGCAGGCAGGACGATCCGGTTCTCGAGGCGGAGACCGCGGACCCTCTGGGGCGAGAAGAGCAGCGAGCCCCTTGCCGAGAAGCTCACAGGCGGAGGTCGATGTCCGGCGCGGTCTCCACGCCGAGCCGCTTCAGCTCCTCGCGGGTCGGGAACACGATGCCGGAGAGCCGCATGACCGTCCGCAGCCCGTCCAGGTAGTCCTGCGCGACCGCGGCGCTGTCGCGCGTCTTCAGGCCGACGGAGATCGCGTACCGGTTGCCGGGCGTGCCCGGGCGGCCGAACGACCTGAGCGACACCGCGAGCCACTTGTCGAAGATCGCCTGCATCCTCGCGCGCTGCGCAGGGTCGCGGCCGTGCTCGACCATGATCTCGGCGCCGAAGCTCTCGTGCCCCTCCTCCTCCTCGAGGATCTTGCCGACGATCCTGCAGTAGGGGTCGAAGCTGCAGTTCTCGTACTCGCGGAGCTGGAAGGCCGACGCGCGGTCGTAGAGGAACTGCGCGATGCCGAGCTCGAGGAACGACTCGATCCGGGGGATCGGGCTTCTTTCGGAGAGGATCGCGCTCGCGATGGCCTCGAGGTCGCCCGCGCCGATGTCGCGGTAGATCTCGCAGCAGACCTCGAAGTGCTCCATCTCCTCGTTCACGTGCTGCACGACCTTCTTCTTGAAGGCGAGGCCGGGCACGAGGTGGAGGGCCTCGGCGAAGACCGTCGCCGCGGCGAGCTCGCGATATCCCTGGCTGCGGATCAGCTGGGCCAGCGTCTCGTAGTACCGCTGGTCCATCTCCTGGCGGGTGCGGATGGTGCGTGTCTGAGGCATGGGAAGAGAGTCCCCAACGTAGGGCCCTGCATGCGGGAGTCAAGGAGGGAGGGGCCCCGGGGAGGGGGATTCCGCAGAGGCAGGGTCCCGCGTCCCGATCGTGGCCTGAAAAGCCCTTTGCGGGCCGGGAACAGAGAAATCCTGCGAACGGGTCTCATTGGATCTTGAAATTGATTCTCAACATCGACTATAACTCCCGGGCATGAAGAACGCTATCCGCCTTCGCCCAGGCGGCCTCCTCTTGGACAAGGTGCTCATCGGTCTCATCCTCGCGGCCATCGCGACCCCCGGAGCGGCGGGGGAGGGGGAGACCTCGACGGATCTCGAGGCCGTCGTCCGCGAGCAGGGCGCGACCATCGAGAAGCTCAAGGAGGAGGTGGAACGCCTCCGCAGCAAGGACGCGGTGACCCTCGACACCGCGGTCGAGCAGTACCTGTCGGCGACCGAGCCCGAGATGCGCGAGCGCCTGCCCGGCTCCGTCGGCGGCACGCCGATGTACGGGCAGCGTGTCCGCGTCGGCGGCTACTTCACGATCGAGTTCCGCGACAACGGCGACGGCGCCCCGTGGGTCTTCGACCAGCACCGGCTCGTCCCGAAGATCCAGGCGGACGTCGCCGAGGGGATCAGGTTCGAGACCGAGATCGAGATCGAGGGGGGCGGGGCCGACGTCGACTTCCTCACCGGCAACGAGATCCTCGTCGAGTTCGCCGAGCTGAGCTTCGAGATCGTCGAGGACAAGCTCAACTTCGTCGCAGGCGCGATCCTCCTGCCGTGGGGCCGCTACAACCTCTACCACGACGACCCGCTCTCCGATCTCACGGATCGGCCTCTCGTCTCGCGCTACATCGGCAGCGTCGCCGCGCAGCAGGCCGGCGTCGCGATCGACGGCTCGTTCGATCTCGGCGACAGCGGGTGGTTCCTCGACTACGACATCGCGCTCGTGCAGGGGTTCCATGACGGCTTCTCGACGGCGAACGGCGTCCGCGACGCGAGGCCGAGTTTCCGCGCGGACAACAACGACAACAAGCAGGTTTTCGGCCGCGTCGTGGTCACGCCGCCCCTCTCCGCCGTCGATGTCCTCGAGTTCGGCACTTCGTTCACCTACGGCGAGTGGGACGCCGGAAGCGACCTCGCCGACTACGGCTGGGGCGTCGATCTGTTCATCAAGCGCGGCCCGGTCCGGTTCACCGGCGAGTACATGTGGCTCCGCATCGAGCAGCCCGGCACCGCGCTGCCCACCGATCCGGGCAGGCAGTCGGGCTGGTATGCGGAGCTCGCGTACGACTTCTTCCCCGCCATCTGGCGCGGGAAGCATGTCCTCCTCACGCAGGAATCCACCTTCACCCTCGTCGTGCGGGTCGAGGGGCTCGACCTCAACCACGGAACCGAGGGCACCGTGCTCCGCGACGACATCTCGCAGGTGACGATCGGCTTCTGCTTCCGTCCCGTGCAGCGCACGGTCATGAAGATCTCCTACACCTTCGTCGACAGCGAGCTGACCGGGTTCGACGGCGGCTCCGCGGACGTCATCGCACTCTCATGGTCCACGTACTTCTGAGGACGGCGTTTCTCCTGCTCCTCGGCGCCGCGTGCGCGTCGACGGCCGTGGCGCGGCGGGCTCCCCTGGACCCGTCGCTCCCGCCTGCGGAGCGCGGGCGGATCCTCTATGAAACCTCCTGCAACAAGTGCCACGCGCTCTACATGCCGTCGTCCTACGGCGCGGGGGAGTGGCCCTTCTACGTGCGGAAGTACGGAAGAAAGGCGCGACTCTCGGTCGAGGAGCGGGATCTTGTCCTCGCCTACCTCCAGACGCACGCTCGCGAGTGAGGAAACCGGGGGGGCCGGGGGGGCACCGGGGCCTCATGACGGGAGGCGCCCGGGCCCTCCGGCCCTCGCGGCCTCACCGGGCCGCGGGGGGGGGACCGGCCGTCCGGCAACCCCTTTGCGGAAGGGCCCGGAAACGGCGTCCGGGGGCCGTCACGGCCGGCAGCGCGCGGGATTTCGCGCGCCGGCAGCCGCGGCGGAGCCTAGGCGCCTTGCACGGACATGGCGAGAGGGTTATCCTGTGACTGAGACTGAATCTCAAAGTCGGTCGATGAAAGTCGCCACGAAGGTCCCCCTGCCCCCGGCGCCCCCTGTCCCCCCGACCGGGCTCGACCGGATCGCTCCCGGCTCGCGGGCGATCGTCAAGGTCATCGCGGCGGAGAACGGAGCGCGCCGCCGCCTCCTCGAGATGGGCTTCGTCCCCGGCACCTCGTTGAGGGTCGTCCGCCTCGCGCCGCTCGGAGATCCCATGCAGATCGAGCTGCACGGCTACCACGTCTCCCTGCGGCTGTCGGAGGCTCGCACGATCCTTGTCGAGCCCGTCTGAGACGCGCCCCGCCGCGCGCACTCTCCGCGTCGCCCTCGCCGGCAACCCGAACAGCGGGAAGACGTCGATCTTCAACGGCCTCACCGGGCTCCGCCACAAGGTCGCCAACTACCCCGGCGTCACCGTGGAGCGCATCGAGGCGGAGATGTCGCTGCCGCAAGGCCGCGCGCAGCTCGTCGACCTGCCCGGCTGCTACAGCCTCCACGCGCGCGCCGAGGACGAGCGGATCGCCCGCGACGTGCTCCTCGGCCTCGAGCCCGGCGCTCCGCGGCCCGACGTCATCCTCGCCGTCGTCGACGCGACGAACCTCGAGCGGAACCTCTTCTTCCTCACGCAGCTCATGGAGACGGGCATGCCCGTCTGCGTCGCGCTCAACATGGTGGACGTGGCGCAGCGGTCGGGCATCCCCGTGGACGCGGCGGCGCTCGAGCAGGCTCTCGGCGTCCCCGTCGTGCCCGTGATCGGGCGAACCGGCTGGAACCTGCCGGCGCTCCGCGAGGCGCTCTCCCGCGCGCGTCGCGCCGCCGCGCGGACCTGGCGCTTCCCGGCCGCGGGGGAGGAGGCGCTCGCCTCCGTGCGCGACGCGGTCGCGAAGGCCTCGATCG
>JAKLKT010000339.1 GCA_023150495.1 Planctomycetota bacterium | reverse complement strand
GGCGCGCACGTGCGCGCGCGCGCCGAGCCGTTCCGGCGTGAGCTTCTCGGAGATCGTCTGCACGACCTCCTGCGCGGTCGGGCGGAGCGTGGGGTCCTGCCGCGTCATCTGGCGGACGAGCTCGGCGACGGCGCGCGGGATCTCGGGGCGGAGCTTCTCGGGCTGGAGGCGCTCGCCCTTCAGGTGCCCCTCGACGATCTCCTCGGTCGTCTTCCGGCCGGCGTAGGGCGGCTGGCCGGTGAGCATGTGGTAGAGCGTGATGCCGAGCGCGTAGACGTCGGACGCGGGCGTCGCGAGCTCGCCGCGGCAGACCTCGGGCGACATGTAGTGCGGCGTGCCGAGGCGGCCGCCGGCGAACGCGCCCTCGGCCTCGGCGGCGAGGCCGAAGTCGACGATCTTCAGGATGCCGTCGGGCTCGACGACGAGGTTCTGCGGCTTGATGTCCCGGTGGACGAGCTTCTTCATCTGCGCGGCGGCGAGCCCTGCGGCCGCCTGCCGCGCGTAGTCGAGCGCGGTCTCGATCGGGAGCCGGCCCCCCTCGCCCCCCTCGATCTTCTTCATCACGGTCTCGCCGTGGAGGAGCTCCAGCACGAGGTAGTGCCGCCCCTGGTCCTCGCCCACGTCGTAGATCTTCATCACGTTCTCGTGGTCGATGGCGGCGACGGCGCGGCCCTCCTGCTGGAAGACGCGCACGACGGCCGGGAACCTCGTCATCTCCGGCTGGAGGACCTTGACCGCGACGGTGCGCTTCAGGGGCACGTAGGTGGCGCGGTAGACGGCGGAGGTGCGGCCCTGGCCGAGGAACTTCGTGATCTTGCACTTGCCGAGCGGCTGGCCGATCAGCGGGTCCTTGAAGAAGTTCGGGTCGGACTCGAGCGCGTTGACGAGCTTGCTGTCGGGGGAGGTCTCGGTTCCGGGCTCCCCCGGGTCGGTCGGGCGCTTCTTTTTCGGCTTCTCGTCGGGCTGCTTCGGCTTCTCGGCCATCCGCCGACGAGTGTATCAGGGGGGCCGGGGGGGCGGCTTTACCGCTTGGCGAGGTCGATGACGACGTCGGTGCGCTGTCCGTTGCGTTCGACGTTCGTGTCCGCGGTCTCGTGGCCGGCGGCGCTCGCCCAGACCCGGTAGCGCTCCGCCTCGAGGACGCTCGCGACCGCGCGGCCGTCCGCGTCGGTCGCCATTTGCGGAGGATCGCCCAGCCGTCCCCGAACTTGCCGACGACGGAGACGCGGGCGCCGGCGAGCGGGCCGGTCGCGGTCGAGCGCACGGTGACCGCGACCTCGTCGGTGCCCGACGCGAACTTGCACACGGCGAAGAGCTCGACGTCCAGCTCGTCGCGCTCGGTGAGGTCGAGCTCGCAGAAGAGCGGCGCGCCCTCCTCGGAGAGCTCGAGGCGGTGGAGCCTGTGCTTCTCTTTCGCGAGCCCGCGGATCTCGAAGCGTCCGTCGCCGTCGGTCCGCGCGTTCGCAAGCGCCATGCTGTCCGCGCCGAGGATGCTCAGGACGGCGCTGCGGATCGGTTGGCCCGTGCCGTGCTCGCGCAGCCGCCCGCGTACAACCGTCAGCCGGCGGGGGACGACGCACTCGACGCTGTTGCCGTCCTCCTCCACGTCGAGGCGCGCGACGGCGAGGAGCGTTCCCCGCGTCTGCCGGACAAGCTCCGCCATCGCCGCCTCGTCGTCGGAGGCGAAGTACCGTTCGAGGAGCTCCTCGAGGCTCACACCGGAGTAATGCATGGCAGGGGGCGACCGTCCCAGCTCGTGATCCGGGCGCTTGGCGGGCGGGATCCCGGGGATATTAGTGGGTCGGAGCCTGGCACCGTACCGCTACTACCCGAGCTCGAGCTGGCGGCGGGCGTCGACCACGTCGCGGTCGAGGAGCGCGGCCGCCTCGGCGAGCTTCGCCCGCAGCGGGTCGTCCTTGTCGAGCACGCGGCCGAGCTGGCGCATCAGCTGCAGCGCCATCCGCAGCGCCCGCACGAGGTCGCCCTCCGACACGTTCGTGTACTTCTTCAGGTCGTCGAACGTGCTGCCCTTCGCCCACGCGAGCACCACCGAGTTGATCGCGAAGTCCGGGTTCTTCGTGAGCTCGCGCAACCCCTGCCGCTTCTCCTCCTTGCGCCAGTCCCGCACGAGGCCGATGCACTCCTTCTCGAACCGGATGCCCCGCTCGTCCGCCTCGTCCACCTTGCGCGCCTCGTACACGATCGCGGTGAAGATCGCGCACAGCTCGAGCACGCTCGCCCGCTCGAAGACGCCCGCGCGGTAGAACTCCGTCACCTGCACCTCGTAGCCGTTGATCATCCGCGCGAGCTCGCCCGTCGGCGTGGTCCCCTCCCCCTCGATGTAGCCCATCTCGCGGAGCACGCGGATCCTCTGCGCGATCACCTTGTTGCGCGGCGACGCGGTCTTCCGCTGCTGCTTCGTCTCCTGGTAGTGCGCGAAGCTCTTGTCGTAGGCCGTGGTGACGTCCTTGCCGAGCCGCAGGAAGAGGTTCAGGAGCGTCGAGTAGGAGAGGTTGAAGCGGCTCGTCACCCCCTCGCACTCCCCCTGCGTGATCCTCTCCAGCGGGTAGTACTCCGCCTCCTCGAGCCAGATCCGCGAGAGGACGATCCCCTCCTCGTCGATCCCCTGCCGCCCCGCGCGCCCCGCCATCTGCAGGTAGTCGCGCGTCTTCAGCCACCGCACGTCGACGCCGTCGAACTTCTTCAGCGTATCGAAGATCACGCACTTCGCCGGCATGTTCACGCCGAGCGCGAAGGTCTCCGTCGCGAAGAGGATCTTCACGTCGCCCGTCGTGAAGAGGCGCTCGACGATCTCCTTGTAGATCGGGAGGAGGCCCGCGTGGTGGTAGAGCACGCCGTTGCCGGCGAACCGGCGGAGGCGCTGCGTCCCCGGCTGCCCGTCCACCTCGTAGCGGAGCGCGAGGTCGTCGAAGTGCGCGAGGATCTGGCGGCGCTCGTCCTTGTCGAGGAGCTCGTGCTTCGCCTCGCGCTCGCAGAGAAGCTCGCAGTCGCGCCGGGAGAAGGCGAAGTAGAGGGCGGGGAGCCAGCCCTCGCGGACGGCGTATTCGAGGGGGTGCCGGGGGGCGCCGTCCGTCCGGAACCGGCGCTGCCGCGGGTGCTTCGCGAGGACCCCCTTCAGCTGCCGCAGCTCCTTCGGCCCGACGTCCGGCACGTAGAGGTAGTGGTGCAGGGGCACGGGGCGCTCGTGCTCCTCGACGACGTCCATCTCGCACTTCCGGGCCTTGCGGATCCAGCCCGCGAGCTGCTCGATGTTCGGGATCGTCGCGGAGAGCGCGAGCACGCGGATGTGGAGCGGCGCGTAGAGGATCGACTCCTCCCAGACGGTCCCCCGCTCCTCGTCGTCCAGGTAGTGGATCTCGTCGAAGACGACGAACTCGACCGGCTCGAGCCGCTCGGGGCTCTCGAAGATCGTGTTCCGGAAGACCTCCGTCGTCATGATGAGCAGCGGCGCCTCCGGGTTGATCGTGACGTCGCCGGTCATGATCCCGACGTCGTCGCCGTGCTCGTCGCGGAAGTCCCGGAACTTCTGGTTCGAGAGCGCCTTGATGGGGGCCGTGTAGACGATCCGGCGGCCCTGCTCGAAGGCGTGCTCGATGGCGTAGTCGGCGACGAGCGTCTTCCCCGCCCCGGTCGGGGCGGCGACGATCACCGACCGGCCCGAGTCGATCGCCTCGATCGCCTTTTTCTGGAAGGGATAGAGGCGCTTGCCGCGGAAGGTGGCCGGAACGGGCTCTACGTCGCGATCCTCGATGGAGATGGGCGCAGGATACCGCCTGGGGCCCGGTTCCCGCGGGATACCCCCCGGCGGTTCCGCGCCGCCGTGCGCGCCGAAAGTGCCCGGCGTGCGCGGTTTGTGACAGAAACGCACGGCGAAGGGCCCCCGGGGAGCGCCCGGAATCGCGACTTTTCCCCCCTAACAAATTCCCCAGCCGTCCGGAACAGTTGTTGCGTATAGACAAGTGGATTGACAAGTGAAGAGCCCAAGCCGGAAGACCGACCGGGAGAAACGACAGCACCGAGAAGCACCGTGCCGTACTCCAAGTTCCTCCTACCCCGGGGCCGGATGCAACGTCCGGCCCCGGTTCTTTTTTGTCCCCTATTGAGGACACCCAAGGGGCTCCGGGGACACGGGAAGGGCGCGGCCGCCTTGGGGCGGTCATGGCGCCCAGGCCCGAGCCAGACACGCCGCGACGTCTTCGAGACCCCGCTGGTCTGCGGCGGTGAAGGCGTCGGGCAGGTGCGAGTCGGCGTCCAGCACCGCGAGGAGGCGCTCGCGCTGCAGGACCGGGACGACGATCTCGCTCCTCGACCGGCTGTCGCACGCGATGTGCCCCGGGAAAGCGTGCACGTCGGGAACGATCACCGTCCGCCGCGAAACCGCCGCCGCCTGGCAGACGCCTTTTCCTGCAGGGAGGCGGATGCACGCGAGCGGACCCTGGTAGGGGCCGACGACGAGGGAGCCGTCCGGAAGGGGCAGATAGAACCCCACCCATGAGTAGTGATCGAACGTGTCCTTGAGGAGCGCAGCGACGCTCGCCATCGCCGCCGTGCCGCCGGGGCACCCGTCCAGCACGGAACGGCCGGGGCACCCGTCGAGCAGGGAACGTACCTGGTCGGCGACGAGCGCGTACGCCTCCTCGCGAGGCTTCCCCTCCCCGACGCCCTGGACTCGCATCGCTCCACCTCCACGGGCCGCAAGTGCGGCACGGATGCCGCACCCCGTCGCCCTAACTCGTTTACCCGAAACCCCTTATGGGGCCCGCTTCGGGAAAAGATACACTATTCCGGCTGGATGGTGAGGAAGGTGGTGGCGGAGCCGCGGCGGACGAAGAAGACGACCTTCGTGCGCTTCGTTTCGCGGGCCTCCGCGAGCGCCTTGCGGAGGGCCGCGACGTCGGCCGTCGCGTTGTCGTCCACCTTCAGGACGACGTCGCCCGGCTGGAGGCCGCCGAGCTGCGCCGCCGACGCCCGATCGAGACGCGTGACCACGACCCCCTCGAGGTCCCCGGGCATGCGGTTCGAGCGGCGCCAGTCCTGCGTCAGCGGCTTCACCCGGAACCCGAGATCCTCGATCTCGGTCTCCGGCGCGTCGGCGAAGTCGAGCGGGCGCGCCTCGAGCGTCAGCGCGACCTCGAACGCCTTCGCGTCGTAGCCGCCGTCGGGAAGCCGCTCGAAGCGGAGCACCCGGCACGGGAGCGGCTTGCCGAGCGGCAGCCGCTGCACCGCCCGCAGCAGCGGGTCCCAGTCGTCCATCCGCTCGAAGCGGAGCGGAAGATCGCCGATGCTCTGCACGACGTCGTGGAGCCGGATCCCCGCGCGGTCCGCGGGCGACCCGTCCGCGACCCCGGTCACGAACGCGCCGTCCACCGGCGTGTCGACCCCGAAGTAGGCCTCTCGGTCGGCGTCGAACGGCGCGAGATTGACGCCGAGCCATCCGCGCGGCCGGTCCTTCCTCGGCAGGGCCCTGGGCACGTCCGCGTAGGTCTCCGCGGGCACGATGACCGCCGTCTGCGGCCCGATCCCGAGCATGATCCCGAGCCCCTCGGCCACCGTCGGCCGCAGGTCCACGAGCCCGACGAGCCTTCCCTCGGGCGTCACCGCGACCGCGCCCTGGAAGGACTGCGCGTCCGCGGGCAGCGCGTAGAGGGTCCGCGGCGCCGCCACCATCGCCTCGATCCGCGTCGCCATCCGGCGCGGCGCGAACCGCATGACCTCGCCGTGCCGCGAGAGGAGGAGGACCTCGTCGCCCGCCTTGCGCGGCGCGCCCTCGAGCGCGACCGGCTCCGGTTTCGCGCCCTGCAGCCGGATGATCGTGCAGCGGAGGTCGTCGTCGCCGCCGACGAGCTCCGCGGGGACGATCTTCCCCTGCGGGTCGATCGCGGTCACCCGAAGCGCCTCGTCCTTCTCCGTCGTCGGCTCGAGGGCGAACCCGACCGCGAGGAGCAGCCCGTCCTCGACCGGCACGGCGGGCGCGAGGAGCGTCTGCCGCGACGGCGCGCCGAACGACGAGCGCTCGGTCGTGATGCGCACGACCCAGATGCGGTCGGCGAGATCCTCGGCCGACGCGGCGCCGGCGAGCAGGAGCAGGGCGACGATGCCCCCGCGCCCCCCCGTCATCGGACCTCCCGGAGCACGGTCACGTCGATCACCGCGCCACGCCGGAAGGCGATCCGCACCGGGCTCTTCGCCTTGCCGATCACGTCGAGGAACTGCGCTAGGCCCTTGACCTCGACGCCGTCCACCTCGCGGAGGATGTCGCCGTCCTCGAGCCTCGTCGCGGCCGGGCTGCCGGCGCGCACGCCGGTCACGAGCACGCCGCTCTCCTCGGGGAGCCCCATCTCCAGCCGCATGCGAGGCGTGATCGCGCGCACGGTGATCCCCCACGCCGCGACCTCGCTCTCGGCGCCGAG
>JAKLKT010000338.1 GCA_023150495.1 Planctomycetota bacterium | reverse complement strand
GCCGACGCACGAGGAGCCCGCGGACCCGCGGGGCTCCGCGTCACCGGACGGGCGGGCGCAGGGGGCGGCGGCACTGCCCCCGGCGAACCGCGCCGTGGTCGAGTCGCTCGCGGCCTTCGACGACGACGAGCCCCTGCGCCGTGCGTGGCTCTTCCGCAGCGAGCGCGACGTGATCGCCTGGCTCGGCACGCCGGACCTGGTGATGTACGAGGCGGGCGGCGAACGGTGGCACTACAGCAAGCAGGACGGGTCGATCGTCGTCGCCTTCTTCGCCCGCGGCAGGCTGCTCAACATCATGAAGTGAGGGCAACCGGCGGGACCGGGAGCTGCGGACCCGCGTTCCTGCGGCTCTTGCCGGGTTCCGGCCGCAAGCGTAGGATCGCCGGCTCCGAGGAGTGACCCGTGCGTTCGCGATGCGATCGAGTGCCGTGGCTCATGTCGTTCGTCGTCGTGCTCTGGGCGTCGGGCGCATCGCGCGGCGAGGTGCCGCGTCCGGTCGTGGAGGCCTATCTCGCGGAGACCACTCCGCAGTCCCTCGTCCGCGGGGACGCGTTCGACAGGCTCCTCGCGGCGGCCGACGAGCAGCGCTGGACGTTCACGGCGGCCATCTACCTGTGGGCGACGGGCGTCGACGGCGACGTCGGGGCGGGCGGGGTGACCGCTTCGGTGGACGTGCCGTTCTCGGAGCTCTTCGACGACCTCACCGGCGCGTTCATGGGCCGGTTCGGGGCGCGCAAGGGGCGGTGGGGCGTCATGGCCGACGTCTTCTGGTGTTCGCTCGAGGATCGTCGCGCGGGTCCGCTCGGCGGCACGATCACCGCCGAGATGGACCTGTTCCTCTGCGACCTGACCGGCAGCTACCGGGCGGTGGAGACGGGCGACGCGGAGAAGGGGCGCTTCACGCTCGATGCCTGCGCGGGCGCGCGCCTCTACTCGACCGAGACCCGGATCACCACCGCACTCACGAGCGTCGAGCAGGATGAGACGTGGGTCGACCCGATCGTCGGGTTCGACGCGCGCTTCCGCACGCACCGCTGGACCTTCGGCGTGCGCGCGGACATCGGCGGCTTCGGCATCTCCTCCGATCTCTGCTGGTCGGCGATGGCGGGAGTGGCCTTCGAGTGCACGAAGGTCGTCTCGGTCGCCGCCGGCTACCGCTGGCTCGATGTCGACTTCGAGAGCGGGGGCTCCCCCGTGCTCGACGCGCAGCTCTCGGGACCGTTCCTCGCGCTCGTCTTCGCCTGGTAGGTCCCTTCCGCAGGCGGGCGGGACCCCGCGCCCTTCAGAACGCCCGCCCGCCCCCCCGAAAAGGGGATACAATGCCCGCGGGCACTCAGGGAGGGCGCGGTACGGCCTTCCTCCGGCGGTTCTACCTCATCTTCCTTGCGGCAGCCCTTGCGGCGTGCGCCGGGGGTTCGTCCGGATCGGGCACGCCCGTAGAGGACGTCCCCTCGATCGTCCTCCAGCCGAAGGGCGACGCTTGGGAGGCGGCGCCCGAGAACACCCGCCTCACGAAGGTCTCGAACAACGGCCTCGGCTACACGGGCGAGATCGACCGCTACGAGCTCGTCGCGCCCGCGACGGGCCGCCTCCAGGTCTCGCTCAGCTGGGACCACGACGCCAACTTCGACCTCGTCCTCGCGAGCGACGACCTCGGCAAGCTCCGCCTTGCCGACGGGATCGAGAACGGAAGCGACCCCGAGTACGTCGGCATCGACGTCGTCTCCGGCCAGCAGCTCTTCGTCTTCGTCGCGGGCTGGACCGGCGACCCGGGCCCCTACCTTCTCGAGTTCCTCCTGCTGCCCCCCGGAGCCCCCCTCTTCGACATCGAGACGGCGCCGCCGTTCGACGACCCGTGGCCGGCCGACCTGCCGATGACCTTCACGTTCACGACCGAGCTCGACCCGGACCAGGACCTCGACGGCCGCGTCTCCGTCCTGCACGGCGGCGGCGAGACCGCGGGCACATGGTGCGTCGACGGCCGCACGCTCACCTTCTACCCGCATCTCCCGGAGGTGGCCGGCGACAAGAAGGCGTTCCTGCCGGGGCAGCTCCACGTCCTCGAGTTCCCGCGCGCGGCGAAGGGCCTCCGCGCGGCGACGGGCGAGTACCTCTCCGAGCTCACGGGCATCGCGTTCTACGCCGGCGAGCCGGCCGACCTCTGGCCCGCGGCGCCGCAGGTGACCGCCGTCACGCCGAGCCCCGCGGCGAGCTACAAGGGGGAGGCGATCACGCTCGCGATCTCGGAGCCGCTCGACCCCGCGGCGCTCGCTCCCCAGCTCGTCTCGGTGCTGCCGGGCGGAGCGACGGCGCCGCTGCCGTTCCGGTTCCAGCTCGCGCAGACCTACCTCTGCGGCGGCGGCGTCGAGGTGCGTCTCCTCGTGGCCCCGAGCCAGGCGCCGCCCGCGGGCTCGGTCACGCGGCTCACCCTGCCCGCCGGCACCGCGGCGCTCGGCGGCGGGCCCGAGCTCAACCACGGCACGCCCGTCACGGTGGACTTCGCGCCGCCGTAGGCTACGCTCGGTAGCCGCCGCCTCGCTCGCGGCCGCGAAGGGACCAGGACCGTGCGAGAGTTCCGCTCCTCCCCGGGAGAGCATCCCGTCACCCGCATGCTCCGGCACATGGAGCGCGGCCGGATCGCGGAGGCCGGGAGCGCGCTTGCGGAGTACGAGGGCGGCTTCGTCCCCCCGCCCCACGCGCTCTGGCACCTCGGCCGCCAGCTCTTCCGCCGCGGCGACGCGAAGCTCGCGAAGCGGGCGTTGAGGCTCTTCCTCGACCTCTACCCCGGCCACGGCGACCGGCCGCAGGTGCTCCACGATCTCGCCCGCGTGCTCGCGTCGCTCGGCGAGCGGGAGGAGGCGAGGGCGATCCTCGACGAGGCGCGGCGCCTCGCGCGTCCATAGGAGGGGGCCTCGGGGGCCGGCCCCCGCACCCCCCCGGCCTCGAGGGCGGGAATCGTTGTTCGCAAAGGTAGGCTTTGGGCCGCGTGACGAGCGATCTCTTCCTCCGTGCGCTCCGCGAGGAGCCCGTCGAACGGCTGCCCGTCTGGATGATGCGGCAGGCGGGGCGCTACCTCCCCGAGTACCGGGAGACGAAGGATCGCGCGGGCGGGTTCCTCGCGCTCTGCCGGAACCCGGAGCTCGCGGCCGAGGTGACCCTCCAGCCCGTGCGGCGGCTCGGCGTCGACGCGGCGATCCTCTTCAGCGACATCATGGTGCCGCTCCTGCCCGCGGTGCCGGGGCTCGACTTCGCGCCGGGGCCGACGCTGCCGGGCGCGATCACTTCGGCCGACGGGCTCGCGCCGCCGGAGTCCGCGGACGAGCTCACGTTCGTCTACGACACGATCCGGATCCTGCGCCGCGAGCTCGCGGTCCCGCTGATCGGGTTCGCGGGGACTCCCGCGACCGTCGCGACCTATCTCGCCGAGGGCGGATCGGCGAGGAAGGAGTTCACGGCGCTCCGCCGGCTGATGCACGCGGCGCCGGACCGCGCGCAGGGGCTCATCGACCGGCTCGAGCAGCTCGTGCTCAGGTACCTCACGCGGCAGGTCGAGGCGGGCGCGCAGGCGGTCCAGCTCTTCGACTCGTGGGGCGGCGAGATCTCCCCGGCGGACTTCGAACGGTTCTGCGCGCCGGGGCTCCGCCGCATGGTGAAGTCGCTGCGCGCGCTCAAGGTCCCGGTCATCTACTTCGCGCGCGGGCCGCTGCGCGACGTGGGCGCGACGGCGTACGGCGTCGACTGGACGGTCGACCTCGCGGCGGCGCGCTCGCGCGGGCCCGTGCAGGGCAACCTCGACCCCGCGATCCTCCTGTCGACGCCCGCCGAGGTGAAGCGCGCGGTCGCGGAGATGGCGAAGCCCGTCGCGCACACGGGCTACGTCGTGAACCTCGGCCACGGCATCTGGCCCGACACGCCGATCGAGAACGCCGAGGCGTTCGTCGCCGCCGCGCAGGCGGTGAAGGTCTCCCGATGAGGATCGCCGTGCTCGGGGCCGGGATCTCCGGCCTCGCGATCGCGAACCGGCTCTCGAAGGAGCACGAGGTCACCGTCTTCGAGGCGAAGGACCGCTGCGGCGGCAACATCCGGACCGAGGAGATCGAGTCGTGCCGCGTCGAGTGGGGCCCGAACGGCTGGCTCGACAACGAGCCGGC
>JAKLKT010000337.1 GCA_023150495.1 Planctomycetota bacterium | reverse complement strand
CAGGTCGGAGACGGATGGCTGCTGTGACCTGGAAGAGGAGGTCGTGCACATGAGCGAGAGCCGGGCAGCTGGGCTTCGGATCACCCTCGGCCGGTCGGGCGTCGTGCGTGCGCTCAAGCACTTCCCCGCGCCGCTGGCCGCGACCGCGGTCGTGCCGCAGAATGCGGCGATCGAGCACCTCGCGCAGTTCGGCGCGAACTACGGGATCCGGGCGAGCGAGCTCGCCAACGCGGCGCTCCCGCCCTCGACCGTCCCCACCGCGCACGGCCGGGAGTACCGCTTCCTCCTCGAGCGGAAGCTCTTCGACTCGACGGTTGTCGTCTTCCAGCAGACCCTCCACGGGCTTCCGACGTTCCACGGGGGCGTCGCCGTCCACCTTCTCGAGGGCCCCTTGCGGGTGACGGGCTCGCTCACGACGATAGTGCCGGACCTCACGGCGGCGCGTCCGAGCGGTGCGGCGCTCAAGCGGGCGGCGCGCTTCGGAACAAAGGAGCTGGCGGCGATCTTCCGGTCGCCCCGCGGCCGGAAGCGGATCGCGACGAAGATCCTGCAGCGGCGCCTCGTCGTCCTCCCCTTCGACCCCTCCCGTCGGATCCTGCCCGGCACGAACTCGCTCGAATCCGAGTTCTACGTCAGCGAAGGGGTCCGGCTGCCCCCGCTCCCCCCCTCCTTCGTGGCGGGCACGGGCTACGTCTGCGCTGAGCTGCTCTTCGAGCGTGCGCCCGCGGTGGGGGGGAGCAAGCGTGTCTGGCTCGCGCTCCTCGACGTCGAGACCGGCGCGGTCCTCTTCCTCCATCCCTTCGTCGGGCACGCGACGGGCCTTGTGTTCACGGCCGATCCCCTGACCCTGACGGGCGATCTGGCGAAGACTCCGGCGGCGGCGGACGCGATACTCAACCCACTCCGGTCGAGCGTCACGCTGCAAGGGCTGGGCGCCCCTGCCGCCGGCCAACAGAGCCTCATGGGGGAGTACGTGCAGGTCATCAACTTCGAGGCGCCCAACATCGCGCCGCCCACTGCCGCCACGGGTCAGTTCGACTACAACGCGAGGACCGACAATTTCGCTGCGGTCAGCGCCTACCACCACTGCGACGGCTTCTTCCGGCTGCTCGAAAGCCTCGGATTCGAGCCCCACGAGTTTTTCCCCGGCACGAGCCTCCCGATCGAAGTCGACCACAGGGGGCACTTTCTTGCGACGAACGGCATCGAGAAGAACGCGTCCGCGGAACGGACGGGAGACGGGAAGATCAGGATCGACTTCGAGCTCGCGGATCTCACCAACACCGCGGCCCCCCTGGGCAGCGCGGTCGACCGGAGACTCGCGTTCCACGAGCTCGGCGGGCACGTGCTGCTCTTCGCGAAGGTGAGTCTCGGAAGCTTCTACTTCGCGCACAGCGCGGGCGACAGCTTCGCGGCGATCGTCAGCGATCCGGACTCGATGGCACCGGACCGGGGACTGACGTTCCCCTGGCTCGGGTTCAGCCGACGGCACGACCGCGACCCGACGGCAGGCTGGACCTTCGGCAGTCCCAACGACAACGGCGGCTACGGGAGCGAGCAGCTCCTCTCCACGTGCCACTTCCGCATCTACCGCTCGATCGGCGGCGATGCGGCCGAGCTCGCGTCCAGGCAGTTCGCGGCGCGCTATCTCGCCTACCTCCTCACCCGGACGATCGGGACCCTCAGTCCACCCACGAGCCCTCCCGACGCGGAGTCGTGGGAGCATCTCCTCGAGCTCGAGGAGAAAGGAACCTGGGTGTCGGAGGACGTCCACGGCGGCGCCTACGGGAAGGTGATCCGCTGGGCGTTCGGGAAGCAGGGGCTCAGCTTCCTGCCGGCGGGCGATCCCTCCGACGTGGATCTCTACATCGAAGACGGCCGGCACGGCGAGTACGACTACGTGCGGAACTTCTGGAGCAACGGGAGCATCTGGAACCGGAGGCAGGCGGACGGCGGCACGGTGCACGAGGACCCCGTCGTGGGCGTCGACAACTTCGCCTACGTGAAGATCAAGAACCGCGGCACGGCGCAGGCGACCGGTGTCCAGGTCCGCGGCTTCCATTGCCGTCCGTCGGCGGGCCTCGTCTGGCCCGACGACTGGCAGCCGATGGCGACGCCTTCCGTCAACGCGCCCAATGTGCCCGGGAACAACGCCCAGGAGGTCGTAGCGGGTCCGCTGCGTTGGGTGCCCTCGCAGCCGGATCACGAGTGCATGTTGATGATCGTGTCCAGCGCGGCCGACCCGAGCAACGTCGACGGGCTTCCGAGCGGCGCCTCGATCCCGCACTGGCGCCTCGTGCCGAACGACAACAACATCGGCCAGCGCAACGTCACGCCGATCGTGGCCGCGTCGGAGGCCGGGCTCCTCTCGAGCTTCGGGGTGAGGCGCTTCTTCGCGTCGAACCCGATGCCTTGGCGCGCGAGGTGCTCGATCACGCCGGTCCTCCCGGAGGACGAAGCCGGGCGCTGGGGGATCGCGTTCCAGAACGCGGGCGACTTCTCCCTCGGGCCGGGGCAATCCCGCGAGATCCGGCTTGAGCTTCGCCGCCACGGCAGGGTGCCGGCACGCGCCCTCCCTTGGGAGATGCCCGTCGACATCGAGCTCCGCGTGGGCGGAATCGTCGCCGGCGGGATGCGCTACCTCTGCGTTGTCGGGTAGGACCGGGGTGGGGCCCGGGGAGGGCGCGGGCCTACGGACCTCCCTCGCCGCCCGAGCCTCCGAGCGCCGGCTCGAGCTCGTCCGCGCAACATGCGGTCCACTTGAGCTTCGCGGCAGCCTCGGCTCCGGGTTCAGGGATGAGCTGGGCGAACTGGTCCGCGGCGTAGGCAAGCTGTCTGGCCAATCCGATGTGCGGCGCGCGCAGGGGGTACTGGGTCTCGTCCTCGATCCACGCCGGCGGCTCGGAGCCCTCATCGACATTCAGGCGCTTGGCGTGGTAGAGAACGTGGTCCTTCGGGTGTTCGGCGGGGAACACGGCGTACGCCCGACCCGCGAACATCTTGATCTGCGCCAGGCACTGACCGACGGTCATCGCGCCGGCAGGCGTGTTGCGCCAGGCCGTGGGATCTACCTCGCCCCCGAGCGCCGATGCTGCAACCGGCTGCGCCCACTCATCCGGCACCGACGCCCGTTCAAGCGCGTCCAGGCAAGCAAGCCCGTACTGCGTCGAGAGCAGCCTCGTCGGCTGCTCGTCTGCCTTCCGCGCGTACTTGTGTGCTACGACGACATACCCCTTCCGATCCTCGACGAGCGTCCGGTAGGTCGCCGATAGGAGCCCGTCCGCCTGTTTCCGGATGTCACCACGAAGGGAAGGCGTGAGATTCGAGAGCGGCGCGCACTGGATCTCGAGGAGCATCCGCCGGACCTTGCGGGCGTGCTTGCTCGACCCGGGCCAGGAGCCGTCGCCGTGAAGCGTCGCGCAGCCGACGGGAAGGAGGAGCAGCGCAACGCGGAAGAAACACTTCATCGTGTTCCCTTCTGGGTGCAAACGACCCGGTTCGATCCTTGACAGAAGGACCGTCTACCGCGCTCGCGTTCCCCGAGTCAACACAATTCCGTTCCGGGGCTCAGGGGCCCGCAGGGCCCACGGCCAGCCGCTGCCAGAGGCCCGCGCTGCCCGCCTGCGCCCCGAGGCCCCACGCGACGCGGTCCGGCAGCGCCCGCGGGAGGTCGAAGGACCAGCTCTTCCCGTCGAGGGTCACGTCGAGCTTCGTCCCGCGCCCCTTGACCGCGAAGTCCGTGCTCACGCCGAGCCTCAATCCCGGCGCGTTGCCGGCGCCGAGACGGACCCACTCCTCGGTCCCGCTCCGGTAGTCGAAGAGCACGAACCCCTGGTCCGCCACGAACGCGAGGGAGTAGAACCCCTCCTCGCCGCGCGCGAAGAGGAAGTTCATCTGCCGCGCCGTGCCCGGCAGGATGCGGAGGCCGCCCTTCGCCGAGAAGGCGCCGCCCGCGACGGGCTCGCGCCGCCACGCGATCGCGTTCTTGTCGGGGAACGCGAGCTGCGGCCACTCGGTCCCGGCCGTAGAGAGCGAGCGGTAGACCTCCTCCCACTCCGGTCGGAGGCCCCGCGCGAACCCCGGGAAGTCCGTGCCCGCGAGCGCGGCGGTCGCCTCGCCGCGCACCGCCGCCGCATATCCGTCGCCGCCCCCGGCGCGCCGGACCGCGCCGGCCACCCTCGCGAGCCTCTCGCGGT
>JAKLKT010000336.1 GCA_023150495.1 Planctomycetota bacterium | reverse complement strand
AAGTTCGCGGCGCTCGTGCACGCGGTAGGCTCGGGCGGCACGACTGCGGGGCTCGTCGCCGGCAAGGTGCTCCACGACGTGGAGGCGCCGCTCATCGGCGTGTGCGTCTGCGACGACGCGGCGTTCTTCTACGGGAAGATCGAGGCGATCCTGCGCGCCGCGGCGATGCGGTGGCCGAAGGTCGGCAAGCTCCCGCATCTGCACGCGATGGTCGAGCTCGTGGACGGATTCCAGGGCAAGGGCTACGCGAAGAACCGTCCCGAGGAGTGGCACCTGCTGCGCGAGGTCGGGGAGCGGGAGGGCCTCGTCCTCGACCCCGTGTACACGGTGAAGGCGATGATGGCGCTCCGCCAGATGATCCGCGACGGTCGGTTCCGGAAGGGGCAGGAGGTCTGCTTCCTCCACACGGGCGGCATCTTCGGCCTCTTCCCGAAGCGCGGAGAGGCCCTGGCGGGGTAGCGGGCGGTGGCGTGGCGACCGGCGACCTTCGACGAGGTGCAGAGGATCGTCGCGGAGCAGCTCCTTGCCTGCACGCCGGCGCAGCGGGCGATGTTCGAGAGGATCAGGATCGCGCCACGTCGGCTACCGATCCTCAGGGGCAACTCGATCGAGCACGTCTTCGCCGTTGCCGAGGTGGCGGATCAGCTGCTCTTCTGGGAAGACGTCGAGGAGGGTTTCGAACTCGCGAGGCCGGGCGCCGACGGAGTGCTCCGTGACGACGGCGCAGACCAGCTTGAGATGACCCACGTCCTGCATCAGCTGCTTGAACGGGACGCTAGGCGCGAATGACCGAGGAACGCATCATCTTCCGGGGAAGACGGGTGCCCCCGAGCTGGCCCGCGACGCTTGAGGCCGCGCAGGCCCGGAAGACGACGGTCGTCGACGGCATCGCGTACGAGAGGGTGCGGTTCGGGGACGAGGAGGACGACTGGGGCGCGGACCGAGGCCCCTGCCACGACTGCGCCGCCGTGAAGGGCGAGTTCCACGTGCCGGGATGCGACGTCGAGCGATGCCCGGCCTGCGCCGGCCAGGCCATCGGCTGCGACTGCGAGCGCGCGAGCGAGGACGGGTAGCGGACTGCGATGCCCGACGTGTGTCGCAACCCGGTGTCACCGTGACACCGACTCCCGACACGACGTCACCGCCTGGTTTCCGCGCGCGCGTCGTCCCCGCGTGCTACGAAGGCGCGTCGCATGCAGACCGTAGAACAGCTGCTCCGCACGCTCCGGAAGGTGCAGTCGCTCCGCGCGCGCGCCGGCACGCCCGGCGAGGAACGCGCCGCCGCCGAGGCTGAGGAGCGGATCCTCGCGCGGCTGCACGCGATCGCGGGCGGGCGCTTCGCGGGACGCGCGGAGCCCCCGCGCGAGGAGCGCGCGATCCTCCACCGCTTCTCGATCAAGGACCCGTGGACGAGGAAGCTCTTCTTCGCGCTCCTCGAGCGCGACGGCTTCGAGCCGCTCTTCTACCCCCGGCAGCATGCGCACACGGTCCGCGTCCGTGCGCCGGAGGCGGCGATGGACCGGCTCTGGGGCGAGTTCCGCGGCCTGTCCGCGCGCCTCCGCCGCGACCTCGAGGGTCTGGCCGACCGCATGATCCGCACCGAGATCCTCGCGGGGGACGCGCGCGCCGCGCGGCGCAATTGACCGCCCGGGGTCCCTGCGCTTCGCGGGACCCGGCGGGTAGCATGTGCGCCTCGTGGAAGTCCTCTACATCGTGCTGATCGGCGCCGCCGCGGGCTGGATCGCGGGGCAGGCGATCAAGGGCCGCGGGTTCGGCTTCGTCGGCAACCTCGTCGTCGGGATCCTCGGCGCCGTGATCGGCGGGATGCTCGTCCCCTTCCTCGGCTTCAAGACGACCTCGCTCCTCGGCCAGCTCATCCAGGCGACGATCGGCGCGCTCGTCCTCCTCTTCCTCCTCGGCTTCGTCTTCGGGAAGAAGCGCCGCCGGAAGTAGGCCCGGCGCCGGGTCAGGCCGACGGGACGAACCCCGCGGCGCCCGCCTCGACCAGCACGTAGCGGAACTCGGCCTCGAGCGAGTCGAGGAGCGCGCCCTCGCGCAACGGCAGCACGTCCCACGTGTAGGTCTCGATCTCGAGGCAGTCCGTGGCGCCCGTCGCGAGCGCGTGGCGGAGCGCCGCGGTCATGTCCGCGCGCGTCGTGCGGACGCCCGCCACCTCCTCCCTGTGCACCGGCACATGGAAGTGGCATCGGAGGGGGCCCGGGGGAGGGTCGCCGCCGAGATCCGGCCTCGCCTCGCCCGTCCTCGACACGACCTGGTGGAGGTAGCGCGGCTCCGCGAACGGCCTGAGCTCGTCCGCGGTCTCCGCCTCGAGCGCGCTCGAGAGCTGGACCTTCGCGATCGGGATCCCCGCCTCGCGGTAGAGGTCGATCGCCTCCCTGCTCCCCTCCCACCTGACCGCGTGGTGGCAGGTGTCGAGGCACACGCCCAGGTAGGCGTGCGCGAGATCCTCGGCGCCGCGGCCGAACTTCGCGCGGCAGGAGGGCAGCAGATGGTCCTTCCAGTAGGCGACCGTCTCCCTTGCCGTCTCGAGGACGCAGAGGGGCTCCGGCTCGAGCGCGAGCCGCACGCGCACGCCCGACTTCCGCTCCACGCCCTGGAGGGCCGAGATCATCTCCAGCACGCGGCCGGTGACCGCGTTGAGCGAGGGCCGCCACGCCTTCCACGAGAGCGGCACCGTCGAGACGGAGCCGAGGGATCCGCGCGGCGCGAACGCGGCGAGCACGACCGCGGCCCGGAGCGAGTAGACGGCCCGGCGCGCCTCGGTCCAGTCGGGCCGGTAGACCTCCTCCTTCACCCGCTCGCCGTGGAAGTCGCCGTAGGGGAAGGCGTTCACCGTGACGGGGACGAGGCCGGAGCGATCGAGGACGGCCTTCACCTCCTCCCCGCGCCCCTCCACCTCCTTCGCCGCCTGCGCCGCGAGGCGAAGCCCGACCGCGAACGGGCCCTTCACGCCCAGCCGGGCCTTGAGCGGCACGACCGTCCTCTCGAGCGCCCCGAGCACGTCGTCGAGCGACTCGCCGGGATGGACGTTCATCGAGTAGCAGAGCGCGACGCGCTGGCCCCCGGGACCGGCGAGGAACATGGCCTGAGGGTACCTCAGCGTGCCCGGATCGGGCCTATGTACCCCGTCGCGACGACCACGTCGTCGAACCAGACGCGGTTCACGCGGTTCGGCTTCGCGACGCCGTTCTGCCGCGCCGCGTTCCCGGTCACGTAGTGGAGGAGCCAGAAGCAGCTCACCTTGAGCTCTTCGGTCGTCCGCCAGGAGAACCCCTCGAAGGGCTCGCCGCCCTTCGCGAGGAGGCGGAAACCCATCCCCGTCCAGGGGCCGCGCGGGGAGCCCTTCTTGACGTGCGCCTCGAGCTTCCCGTCGAGCCAGAGCGCGAGCTCGCCGTCGCGCTCCTCGGGCTTGTTGAGCTTGATCATGAACTCGACGCACTGCCAGCGCGCGCGCGGCGCCGGCTGGTCCTCGACCGGGCGGATCCCGTTCCCCCAGTAGCGGCCGTCCGCGGAGATCCTCATCTCGTGCCAGTAGGGGTAGAAGTTCCAGAGGCCCGGCGGCTCCGCGCGCCCCCGGTCCCCCCACGGCTCGATCCCGACGGAGAAGCGGTCGTCGCCCTTCGGGCGGGTCCCCGCCTGCGGGTTCGGCCACCGCGTCTGCGGGTTCATCCCGCCCATGTGGACGAAGTGGTGGATGTAGTCCGCGTCCTCGGCGAACCGGACGTAGAAGCGCGCGAACGCGCAGTCGACGCCCTTCGCGAGCGGCGCGAAGAGATGCCCGCCCGTGTCCTCGCCGAGCGTCGCCGTGATCTGCAGCGACCGCCTCCCGCTCGATGCCTCGGGGCGGAGGTCGCTCCACGCGAGCGGCTTCTGGTCCTTGTTGCCGACCTCGGTCCACCTCTTCCCGAGGTCCTCGATCGTGCCCGCCTCGAAGTCCTCGGCAAGGAGCACCGCGCGGTCCTTCGCGATCCCGAGGTCTCCCGGGTAGCGCGCGGCGAGGCCGGGCCCCTCGGGGAGGTCGTCGCCCCCGAGCGCCGCGCTCGGGAGGAGGGCGAGGACCGCGACCAGCCGGTTCACTTCGTTCCGAGAGCCTACACCGGCCGGCAGACGCGCACGAGCCGGCCCTGCCGCTGCCCGTGATAGACCCCATTCGGGCATGGATATGGTCCATCCCCCCGGGTTG
>JAKLKT010000335.1:1690-5896 GCA_023150495.1 Planctomycetota bacterium | reverse complement strand
GCGCGTGCGCGAGGCGGCGGAGCGGATCGTCCGGCGCGTGCCCGACGCGGAGCCGCCCGAGGCGCTCTCCTCGACGCTCTTCCGCTTCGCGCTGCCGGTCAAGGTGGTGTTCTTCGGGGGCGGGGAGCGCGACCTCGCGGCGCTCGGGCGGGCGGCGCAGGAGGCGGCGGCGGCGATCCGGGGCCTCGAGGGGATCCAGGGGGTGCAAGGGGGCGCGGGGCGCGGCGCGCGCGAGGTCCGGCTCGAGTTCGACCGGCTCGAGCTCTTCCGCCGGGGGCTCACCGCGGAGGAGGTCGCGACGCGCGTGCGCGAGAAGCTCGTCGGGAGGATCCCGACGGCGCTCGTCGAGGGGTCGGAGCGCACCGACATCCGCGTACGCCTCGAGGAGGAGGACCGGGAGCGCCTCGGCGACCTCATGGAGATCGACGTGGCGCCTCCCGGGAAGGGGCCCGTGAAGCTCGCGGTCGTGCTCCGCGGCGACCCGGCGGTCGCGGAGGGGCCCGGGGAGATCCGGCGGGTCGGCGGCCGGCACGCGGCGGTCGTGACGGCCGCGTACGAGGGCCTCCAGCTCGGGAAGGTGACCGAGGAGGCGCGGGCGCTCGCGGAGCCGGTCGCGCGCCGGAACGGCGTCGAGTTCGAGGTGGCGGGCCGGAGCCTCGAGGCGAGGCAGTCCACGCGCGCCCTCCTCTACGCGCTCGCGCTCGCGGCCTTCCTCGTCTACGCGGTGATGGCGATCCAGTTCGAGTCGCTCGCGCAGCCGCTCGTGATCCTCGTCTCCCTGCCGCTCGCGGGCGTGGGCGCGGTGCTCGCGCTCGATCTCCTCGACCTCCCGGCGAGCGTCGTGGCGCTCCTGGGCTCCATCCTGCTCGTGGGCATCGCGGTCAACAACGCGATCGTGCTCGTGGACTGCGTCAACCGCCGGCGCGGCGAGCACGCGACGCTGCCGGACGCGATCGTGGCGGCGGCGCGCGAGAGGCTGCGCCCGATCCTCATGACCACGGGCACGACGATCCTCGGCCTCGTCCCGCTCACGGGAGTGCTCGCCGCGCTGCCCGGCGCCGACCGGTTCCCGCTCGGCCTCGGCGGCGGCGAGGCGGCGGAGCTGCGCGCCCCGATGGCGATCACGGTCATCTTCGGGCTCCTCTCGAGCACGGTCCTGACGCTCGTCGTCGTGCCGGTGCTCTACCGGGTCGTGCTGCACCGGGGCGGCGCGCCGGCGCGGACGGCGGAGGGAGCCCGGCCCCCCGAGCCCCGCGGGGACCCCGCGGGGACGACCCCGTGAGGGACGGGATCCGCGCGATCCTCGGGCGGCCGGTGGGCGTGCTCGTCGCGTCCGTCGCGCTCGCGGCGATGGGCGTGCTCTCCTTCGTCGGCATCCCCCTCCAGCTGCTGCCGGACGGCTTCGAGCAGCGATTCCTGACCGTGCGCGCCGGGCTCCGCGACGTCTCCGCCGAGGAGGCGGAGCGGCAGGTCGCGATCCCGGTCGAGGAGGCGCTCGCGACCGTCGCGGGCATCGAGTCGATCGCGAGCCGGAGCGACCGTATGGAAGTACGGGTCACGGTCGAGCTGCGGAAGGACGCCGACCCCGCCACCGTGGAGCGGGACGTGCGCGACCGGATCGCGCGCGTGGAGGCGGACCTCCCCGACGACGTGGACCGGCTCCATGTCCGGCGCGAGGGTGCGAACGACGTCCCGATCCTCTTCTTCGCGTGCACGGCCGACGTGGACCGGCTGCTTCTCTCCGACTTCATGGAGGAGCGCCTCCAGCCGCGGCTCGAGGCGGTGGACGGCGTCGCGCGCGCGCAGCCCTGGGGCGTGCTCACGCGCACCGTCCGCATCTGGCTCGACCAGGAGGAGGTGGCGCGGCGGAAGCTCGACCTCCGGCTCCTCCTCGAGCGGCTGCGCGGCGACAACCTGTCGTCCGACCTCGGCGACGTCCGTGCCGAGGGCAGGAAGGCGTTCGTGCGGGCGACCATGGACTTCGAGTCGCTCGACGAGATCCGCGCCTTCCCGGTGACCGAGGGGCTGACGCTCGGCGACATCGCGCGCGTGGAGATCGTCCCCTCCCTCGACGAGGGCTGGTCGCGCTACAACGGCAGCCCCGTGGTCGTCGGCACGATCTACAAGATGGCCGGCGCGAACACGGTCGACACGTGCCGCCGCGTCCGCGAGACGCTCGACGCGATCGCGATGGACGCGCCGCTTCCGAGCCTCGCCTTCCGCCCCTTCTTCGACCAGGGCGAGATGATCGAGAAGTCGATCTCGACGCTCTACGGGAACGCCTTCTACGGCGGCCTCCTCGCGGTCCTTGTCCTCTACGCCTTCTTCCGCCGCCTGCGCATGACGCTGCTCGTGGCGGCGGCGCTCCCGCTCTCCCTGACGGTCGCGGTGACGTGCCTCTACCTCGCGGGCGATTCGCTCAACCTCGCGACGATGATGGGGCTGACGCTCGCCGTAGGCATGCTCGTGGACAACGCGATCGTCGTCGTCGAGGCGATCCTCCGCCGCCGGGAGGCGGGCGAGGCGGTGCGCGCGGCGGCGACGGAGGGGACGGCGGAGGTGGGCCTCGCGGTCGTCACCTCGACGCTGACGACGATGGTCGTGGTGCTGCCGTTCATCTTCCTCTCGGAGGACAGCGACGCGCGGCTCTGGCTCGCGTCGATCGGGATGCCGATCGCCTACGCGCTCCTCGCGTCGCTCGCGGTCGCGCTCGTCCTCGTGCCGCTCGGGTCGGTCTACCTCCGTCGGCGCGGCGAGGCGAAGGCGCCCCCCTCCCCTCGCCCCACCCCTTCCGCCGCCGGGGACGCGGGCGCCGCGCCTGTCGCCCCCCCGCTCCCCGGCGTGCGCGGCGGCTATGCGCGCGTCCTCCGGTTCGCGCTCCGCCACCGGCTCGCGTTCGCGATCCTCGGCATCCTCCTCTGCGCATCCTCGGTCTTCCCGTTCGGCCGGCTCGGGCAGAAGGGCGCGATGGGCCGCGGCCGCGGCCCGGTGCGCGTGGCGCTGCGGTGGCCGCGGCACTACACGCTCGAGGACGCCGACCGCGCGGCCCGGCAGTACGAGACGTTCGTCGCGGGGCTCAAGGAGGAGCTCGAGCTCGACGGCATCTACGCGCGCTTCGACCGGCGCGGCGGCATGGCGATGGTGTGGCAGGAGCGCGGCGCCGCGGTCGATCCGAAGGTCGTCGAGGAGCGCGTGCGCGAGGGCTGGCCGCGGATCCCTGGCGTGTGGACGAGCCTCGAGGCGGCGTCGGGCGGCACGACGCGCGTCACGCTCGAGGGCGAGGACGCCGACGCGCTCGAGCGCGCGATCGACGCGATCGAGGCGAGGCTCAAGCTGCTCCCGTCGGTCGCGGAGACGCGGCGCGAGCGCGAGACCGGCCTCGACGAGCTGCAGGTGAACGTCGACCCCGAGGCGATCGAGCGCGGACTCGTGAGCCGCGACCTCGTGCGCGGCATGGTGGGGTGGATCGTGCGCGGCGCGAGGCTCCGCGACTACCAGGCGAAGGGGCGCGACCTGCCGGTGCTGCTCGAGCTCGACCCGGAGCAGGCCGTCGAGGTGCGCGACCTCGGCGAGGTGCTCGTCCCGACGGCCGCGGGCATGAAGCCCCTCTCGTCGGTCACGAAGCTCGGCATCCGGCAGGCGCCGATCGCGATCGAGCGCCGCGACGGGCGCCGCGTGTCCGAGCTCGAGGTCGTCGGGACGGCGGAGGACGACAAGGCGTTCACGGACGAGGTGCAGGCGGTGCTCCGGGAGTTCGAGCTGCCGCCGGGCGTGCGCTTCCAGGTGAGCGGGAGCTGGCAGGAGCTCCAGGAGAGCTTCCGCACGCTCTTCCACGCGATGATCCTCGCGTGCACGCTGGTCTTCCTGCTCACGGGCGTGCTCTTCGAGGCGCTGCTCCTCCCGCTCGCGGTGCTCGTGGCGATCCCGCCGGCGCTCGCCGGCGGCGTGTGGGGCCTCTACCTGTCGGGGAAGCCGATGGACGAGCTCTCGTTCCTCGGCGGGATCCTCCTCATCGGCGTGGTCGTGAACAACGGCATCGTGCTCATCGACCGCGCCCAGCAGCGGCGCCGCGAGGGCATGACCATGCGCGCCGCGATCGCCGCGGCGGGCGGCGACCGCCTGCGCCCTGTGCTCATGACCGCGACGACGACGGTCGTCGGGCTCCTGCCGATGGCGATCTTCAAGCCGAAGGGCGACGAGATCCCC
>JAKLKT010000335.1:0-1603 GCA_023150495.1 Planctomycetota bacterium | reverse complement strand
TCGACGGTCGTGACGCTCGTGCTCGTTCCGGTGGCCTACTCCGTCCTCGCCGACCTGGGACGGACGATGTGGCGGGGATTCCGCACGCGGCTCGGGCGATGAGGCGTCGGGGGGATCCCGCGCGCGCGGAGGCCGCGCACCGGGAGCCCCGGCGCGACGGCGGGCAACGTGGTCGGTCGAATCCCCGGACCTTTCTGGCGTTGTCACGCGAGTCACGGTCAGCCTGCCGCAACCACCTCCTCCCTCGGGGCGAGCCGGGATCCCCGCACGCTCGCCCTCGGCGGCGGCCGGACCGGCCATGCGGCATCTCCCTGGAGGAACGAGGCAAGGTCGGGTCCCTCTGCCACGAAGCTGGTGCTGTCCGAGGCGGGATCAGCCGCGGCGCCCGGCGTCACATCGGCGGTTGCGGCAGCGTAGCCGGCCCGCTCCACATCCGTGACACCGGCGTTGGCGTGAGCCCGTCTCGCATCCGTGGCAACCTCGCCCTCGACCGGCGGGCTCGCATCCTCGAAAGCGCCGCCCCGCGCGCGCGTGCCGGCCCCCGGCCTGCCCGCCGAAGCGGCTACCGGCGCGGAGGCGGGAGCCCCCTCGCGTTCGGCCCGCCGCACGTCGTCGTCGCCCGTGGTGACGAAGGCCTCGCCGGTCGCGAACTTCCAGCGCAGCCGCTCGCCCGCGCGGCCCGACACCTCGAGATACCCGAGGTGGATCCCGTGGAGGTGGTGGACCGCGCAGATCCCGATCTCGTTCCACTCCTCCTTCGGGCCGCCGCGCGAGCGGAAGATGACGTGGTGCACGTGCACCGCGGCCCGGCTGCAGCCCGGCACCGAGCAGAGGCCCGCCTTCCGGAGGAGCACCCTCCGCCTCCGGCCCGACCAGAGCCCCGTGGAGCCCGGGTGGTGCCGCTCCCAGTCCTTGACGAAGTGGTCCGCGACGACCGCGAGCGCCTCGCCCGCGTCGATCCCCGCGCCGCCGGCCCTCGCGCGCGCCTGCGCCGCGGCGATCGCGTCGCGCACCGTCTGCGCGGAGTCCGACGGCGACCAGAGCCTCCGCGTGCCCTTCCCGCGGTGCTCGCGGTCCTCCTCCGCCTGCGCCTCCCGGTCGAGCTGCTGGCAGGTCGTCGCGCGCGCCCGCACCAGGGACAGGATCCCGAGCGCACGCAAGACGGGAAGTCAGGGGGGTCCGGGGGCAGCCCCCCGCCCTCATGCCGGCGGCACGATCTCGTACGCGATCCCGTTGAGCACCACGATCACACGCTCGCCCACCGACAGGTACCGCGCGGTGCGGTGGTCCGACTTGGCGAGCAGGGCGAAGTACTCGTCCGACCACGCCTCGACAAGCTCCCGCTCGGACTTCCCGTCCCAGGCGGTGTCGACCCACCGGCCCTCCGCATCCCGGACGAAGCTCTTGTCCTCGATCGCGCGAACCGTGCCGATCTCCTCGACGACCGTCGAGTCCTTCCGGTCGCGGAGATCCGTCGAGTGTGCCGGACCGAGCGCTGTGGTCGTGGCTCTCTTCGTCGGCCCCGCCGCGGGCCCCACCGGCACGCCCGGCGTCGTCGGGCCCGAGGGCGCCGCGTGGCCCGGATCCGGATCAGAGGGCGCCC
>JAKLKT010000334.1 GCA_023150495.1 Planctomycetota bacterium | reverse complement strand
ACGAGGCGCAGCCGCGGGAGCGCGCCGGTCGCGATCGCCGCGTACGCCCGCGCCACCTGCGCCGGCGAGAGCCTCACGTCGCCCTGCCCGATCGCCATCCAGACGTTCTCGGCCCAGGTGTCCCCCGCATCCCACGTGTCGGGGAAGCGCGTCGGCTCGAGCTCGACGCCGGTCGGGAGCCCGAACCCGAAGCGCCGCGCCACGTCGAACATCCGGTCGAAGGCGCCGCGCTCGATCGCCTCCTTCTGGACCGTCTGGAAGTAGACGTTGCAGGAGCGGATCAGCGCGTCGCGCACGCACACCTCGCCGTGCGCGCTGGTGCACTTGAGGTTGTCGAGCGGCTGCCCGCGGCGGTTCCTGAAGTGGCGGTCGCACTCGATCCTCGTCTCCGGCGTCGCCACGCCCGCGAGGAGCGCCGCGACGGCCGTCACGGGCTTCACGATCGAGCCGGGCGCGTCGAAGCCGGAGAAGACCGCGTCCTGGAGCGCGTGGTGCTTCGGCCAGCGCCCCGCGGGATCCTTCCGCGCGTTCACCTCGGCGAGGACCCTCGCGTAGTCCGCCGGCTCGTAGCCCGGCGCCGATGCGGCCGCGAGCACGCTCCCGTCGTTCGCATCGATCACGACGAGGGCGCCGGTCGTGCCACCGAGCGCCGCGACGGCGAGCGCCTGGTCCCTCGCGGCGATCGTCAGGCGCACGTCCTCGCCGCGCCGGGCAGCCTGCCGCTCCACGACGCGCTCCTCGCCGTCGCGCGGATCCCGCGCGATCCGCAGCTTCCCCGGCTCGCCGCGGAGGACGTCGTCGAACGCGCGCTCGATCCCGGAGACGCCCTTCGCGACCTCGAGGTTGAGCCCGTCCACGCTCTCGGTCTCCTCCCGGACGCGCCCGAGGAGGTGGACGAAGTCCCTGCCGCCGTTCGCCCGGCGGGTGTGCACGGCGCGGATCCGGAAGGCGGGGTACTGGTGCGGGTTCAGCTCGACCTCGCGCGCCACCTCGTAGGACACGTCCCGCACGATCCGCCGGGGCCGCCAGCCGAAGTCGGCCCAGAGGCGCGCGCGCTCCTGCTCCTTCCGGCGCGGGGGCAGGTCCGTTCCGAGGTTCGCCGCGACGATCCTCTCGACCTCGCGAACCTGCGCCAGCACGCGGTCGTCGAGCTCCGCGACGCTCATCCCGAGCAGCCTCGCGAGGGGCGCCCCGTCGCGCCGGTCGACCATCCCGAGCGGCTTCCCGCAGCGGATGCAGTCGCCCGCCTTCTGGCGCGCCGTGTAGAACCGGACGAAGCCGCACCGCCCGCACTCGTGCATCGCCGATTGCCACGCCGCGACGCGGACGGTGAGCTCGTAGCCCGTCTCCTCCGCGGCTAGCTCCTGGCCGGCCGCGTCGAGGATCCGCCCGCGCGGCGGATGGAGCGGGCGCGCGCCCGCGATCTTCCTCCCGGCCTCCGTGCGGTACGCGCCGCCTTCGAGCACCTGCATCGCGAAGAGCCGCGAGAGGAGCCCGCTGCCGAGGACGCCGGCGAGGAGGGCGAGGAGCGTGAGGCGACCGCGGTAGCCGAGCGTCATCGGCCGAACCCGTAGGCGCTCCCGCGCAGCTGGCCGCGGAAGAGGCGGCTCCTGTCCCAGATCGCGAAGACGAAGGGGGCGCCGACCGCGCTCGCCGCCGTGCCTGCGAGCGAGCGCAGGAAGCCCGGCCAGAGCGGACCGTCCACGGTGACGGCCGCGATGAGCAGCGCGAGGAGCGACGTCACGAAGCCGGCGACGAGGCACGCCGCCACGTGCGACTTGAAGTGGTCGGCCGGCACGAAGCGGCTCAGCCTCAGCGCGACGTACGCCGCGGAGCCGTAGAGGAACCCGAAGTGGCCGAGCGGGCAGGAGCTGAAGCAGTCCGCGAAGAGGCCGAGCACGATCGCGAGGCCGAGCTGCCCCGCATCCCGCGCGCGGAACCCGACGTAGAACGCCGTCATGAGCGGCAGGTCCGGGAGCGCCTCGAGGAGGAAGCTCTCCGGCAGCAGCAGCCGCGTGACGTTGTCCACGAGGACGACGAGGAGGAGCCCGAGGTAGGCCATCACTCCCGCTTCGCGGGCTGGATGAGCACGTGCACCTGCGACAGGCGCCCGAGGGCCGCCGCGGGCAGGAGGGCGACCTCCTTCAGGCCGTCCTCGTCCAGGTCCCGGATGTCCGACACGTCGCCGACGTAGAGGCCCGGGGGGATCTGCGGAAGATAGCGGCTCGTGAACGCCTTGTGGCCCTTCCGGAGCGCGGTCGCCCGCGGCACGAAGCGGACGTCGACGCCGCGGTCGCCGTCCCCGCGCGCGACGCCGCGCACGACCTCGCCCTCCCCCTCGATCGCCACCTCGAGCCGGAACGAGGGATCGTCGACGCGCCTCACCGTCGCGAGGTTCCCGGTCGCGTGGATGACGACGCCCAGGAGCGCGCGTCCGGTCACGACCGGCATCCCCACGTCGACGCCGCTCGAGGTCCCGCGGTCGATCATGAACGCGCGCCGGTAGTCGTCCGCCTCGACGGAGTAGACCCATGCGGGCACCGCGCGCGCGGGCGCCTCCCAGCGGAGCTCCCCGAAGTAGCGCTCCAGCTCGTGCGCGCGCTCGAGCTGCTCCATGAGCTCGCGCACCTGCCGGTCCGCGACCGCGAGTCGGCTCTTCAGCTCCACCGCGTCGGCCGCGCCGTCGTGCGCGGCGACGGCGAGCGGCTGGACGAGCGGCGTGCCGACCGCGGCACGGTAGGCGTCGGGGAGCATCTCCTCGCCCGGGAGGTCGTCGCGGACGAGCACGGCCAGCACGAAGAGTGCGGCGAGCACGAGGAGATAGCGGTGGAACCTCTGGATTCGCATCGCGTCCGGCGGGCGGCGTCCGTACCGCGCGCGGGGGCGGCCCCGCACGGCCTACTGATTCTAGGGGGCTATCGCTGATTCGGCAACTAGGCATGGTAGACAGGGCGGAGTTCCTAGGCAGTCGGGAAAGGAGGGGGCGCGGGGGAGGGGCACGGGCGGCGCGGAGTCCGGGAGGCGGCACGCGGGGTCGCCCACTCCACGGCGGGCTCGGCGCGAGCGCTAGCCGTGCTCGTCCACCTGCTCGAGGACCGACTGGACCTCGCTCAGGTTGTCGAGGAAGACACCCGTGCCCCGCGCGACGGCGCAGAGCGGGTCGTCCGCGACGTGGCAGGGGAGCCCGACGTGCTCCGAGATCGCCCGGGAGAGGCCGCGGAGCAGCGCGCCGCCGCCCGCGAGCGTGATCCCCTGCTCGAGGAGGTCGCCCGCGAGCTCCGGGGGGCACGACTCGAGCGTCTCGCGCACCGAGCTGATGATCCCCTCGACGGGCTCGCCGATCGCCTCGCGGATCTCCTCGGAGGTGACGACGACCTTCCGGGGGAGTCCCTTGTTCGCGTCGAGGCCGCGGACCTCCATCGTCGCCTCCTTCTTCAAGGGGTAGGCGCTGCCGATGGCGATCTTCACGGTCTCCGCGGTCTGCTCGCCGATGAGGAGCTCGTACGCGCTCCGCATGTAGTTCATGACGGCCTGGTCCATCTCGTCGCCCGCGATCCGGATCGACCGCGAGTGGACGATGCCGCCGAGGGAGAGGATCGCGACCTCGGTCGTGCCGCCGCCGATGTCGACGATCATCGATCCGCGCGGCTCGGCGAAGGGAAGCCCGCAGCCGATCGCGGCGGCCATGGGCTCCTCCATCAGGTAGACCTTCCGGGCGCCGGCGCGCTCCGCGGAGTTGATGACGGCGCGCTTCTCCACCGGCGTGATGCCGGAGGGCACGGCGATCACGACCCTCGGGCTCACGGCCCAGTTGCGGCCGTGGACCTTGTGGATGAAGTACTTGAGCATCGCCTCCGTCACCTCGAAGTCGGCGATCACGCCGTCCTTCATGGGCCGGATGGCGACGATGTTGGCCGGAGTCTTGCCGAGCATCTCCTTCGCCGTCGCGCCGACCGCGCGGCCGTTCAGGAGGACCTCGGTCGTGCCCTTGCGGACCGCGACGACGGACGGCTCGTTGAGGACGATGCCCCGCCCGCGGACGCAGACGAGCGTGTTCGCGGTCCCGAGGTCGATCCCCATGTCCACGGAGAACTTCCCGAGGACCCAATCAAGAATGCGCATTTCGTTCGAGGCAGGAATTATAGGTGGGCGCGGTCCCAAGCCTGCGACGCGAGCAGGAGAGCGTACCACCGCGCCGAGGAATGCGCGGGATGG
>JAKLKT010000333.1 GCA_023150495.1 Planctomycetota bacterium | reverse complement strand
CTCGCGCGCCACCGCGCCGCGCGCCGCGCCGGGTGGCGGAGGCTGGGCGTCCTCCCCGGCGACCGCTGGACGATGGTGTGGGGCCGCGACGAGCCGCGCGGCGCCCTCTACCGCGCGGCGGTCGCTCTCGCGGAGAACCGCCAGCTCGTGCGCATCGAGGACCTCGAGTCGGGCGGCGCGGAGGCGGCGGTCGCGCGCGTCGCAGGTTTCGATCCGAAGCTCCTCTACGGCTTCGCGTCCGGCCTCGCCATGCTCGCGGCCGGCTGGCCGAGGCGGCCCCGCTCCCTCCGCGCCGTCGTGAGCACGGCCGAGACGCTCTCCGCGCAGGACGCGGCGCGCCTCGTGGCCGCGTTCGGCGTGCCGGTCACGCACGAGTACGGACTGACGGAGGCGCAGGTGGTGGCGACGGGCTGCGAGGCGGGGTCGCTTCACGTCGTGGAGGAGCACGTGCTCGTCGAGGTGGTCGCGGACGGTCGCGCGGCGGCGCCGGGCGAGACGGGGGAGATCGTCGTCACCGACCTCTTCGGCTACGCGGCGCCGCTCCTCCGGTACCGCACGGGCGACGCGGGCGCCTTCGTCGCGGGGGAGTGCGCCTGCGGCCGCGCGCACCGGCGCCTCGACCTGCGGCTCGCGCGCACCGTGGACCTGTTCGAGGTGGACGGCCAGAAGTTCCATCCGGAGGTCTTCACGCTGCCGCACGGGTTCGCCCGGTTCGACGAGATCCGCCGGTTCCGCTCGCGGCGCACGGGCGAGCGGGAGTTCGACGTCGACGTCGTGCTCGCGGAAGGCGCGCGTCCCGGGCCCGTCCTCGCCGAGCTCGAGGCGGCGATCCGGGCGGCGCTGCCCGTGCGTGGGCTCGTGCTCCGGATGCATGCGGTCCGGGGCATCGATCGCGGGGCTTCGGGCAAGCTGCGCTACTTCGAGGACGCGCGCGGATGACGCTCCGGTGCTCGGTCGTCATCCCGGCGCGGGACATGGCGTCCTACATCGCGGAGGCGATCGAGAGCGTGCTCGCCCAGGAGGAGCCGGCGCTCGAGATCGTCGTCGTCGACGACGGATCGGCGGACGCGACGCCCGACATCGCGGGCCGCTACGGGCCGGATCGGGTGCGCGTGATCCGCGAGGGGCGCCTCGGGAGCGTGGGCGCGGAGAGGAACCGGGGGCTCCGCGAGGCGCGCGGCGACGCCGTGGTGTTCCTCGACGCGGACGACCGGCTCGCGCCCTCGGCGCTGCGCCGCTTCCTGCGCGCGCTCGAGCGCGATCCGGGCCTCGCCGTCGCGTACGGCGAGGTCCTCGTCGTCGATGCGGAGGGGCGCGCGATCGGCACCGGCAAGGCGCCGCTCTTCCGGAAACGCCGGCCCTCCGGGGAGATCCTCGAGAGGCTGCTCGTAGGCACGCCGGTCGTCACGCCCGGCGCCGCTTGCATCCGAAGGAAAAACCTCGACACGGCCGGCGGCTTTTCGACATTCCCGATGGGCGAGGACTGGGAGCTCTGGTGCCGGCTCGCGCTGACCGGAAGATTTTCTTACCTTCGGGGCCCGCCGGTCCTCGAGTACCGGCGGCATCCGGGGAGCATGACATCGACCCGCGCGGAGCGGTTCGAGTCGCTGCTGCCGGCGATCGACGCGATCTACGGAAATCCCGCGCTGCGAGCCCGTTTTCCCGCATGGCTCCTTGCCGCCCGCCGACGCTCGGCTGTCGCGGCGGCGTACGGTTTCGTGGGCCGGACGGCGCTCAGGAACGGAAGCTGGGACATGGCGCGCGGGAACCTCCTCGAGTGCCTGAGGCGGGATCCGTGGCGGGCGCGAGAGCTGGTGCTCCTCGTCGCCTCGCTCGTGAAGTGGCTACCCGGTCCGTTGCGCCGGCGCATCAAGTAGGCGTTGTCGGAACGCGCATCGGCCCGGTGGGCTGCCGGATTCCGCGCTCCAAAGGTTTGCGCGGCGCCTAGGGACTTTGGTAGAAAACGGCCCAAGCGTACCTAGGGTTTTTTGCGGTTGGGAGGTCCACTACATGTCGAGGCTCACGAAGTCTCTCTTCTTGTTCGCGGTGCTGGTCGCTGCGGTCGGTTGCGACAGCAACTGGGGCAGCTCGGATCCGGCGCACTTCTTCACGCGGATCGGCGGCCGAATCCTCAACGGCGAGACGATGCAGCCGCTGTCGGGCGTGACGGTCAAGATCTGCAACTACGAGGCGACCGGGTCGACCGACGGCGACGGCCACTGGTTCATCGAGCTGAGCCCGGGCATCGGCACGGGAACGTACGTCACGATCACGGCCGAGCGCTCCGGCTACGGCGCGATCGGCACGCAGATCGGCGTCTTCCCGGACTCGGGGGTGTTCGAGGGCGCGCTCCAGAACAAGCACTTCATCGACATCGGGACGGCGTTCATGCGGCCCGGCCAGCCCCTCACGGTCAACGTGACGCGGGACGGCGCGCCGCTCGCGAACGCGACGGTCGTCGCGGTCCTCGACGACATGGGGTACTACGGGGACGGCACGGCGCAGTGCTCGGACCTGAACATCACGGGCATCACGAACGCCTCGGGCGTCGCGACGCTGCCGAACCTCGACCCGTCGCTCGACTACCGCGTCTGGGTCCCGTACCAGGACCTCGACGGCAACGGCACGATCGACGTCTACTCGAGCAGCACGTGGGCGAACCTCAGCGACACGGGCAGCGTCGTCGCCGTGAACGTCGACAGCTACGACGGCAGCGACGGCCCGAGCTACACCGGGACCAACCTCCGGTGGTTCTGGTACTACTTCGACATGCCGACGGGCACGGTCGCCGACGACCAGCCGCGCGGGTTCAACCAGCTCGGTAACGCCGACCTCAACACGCGGTACTTCTACGTCAACGAGGAGTACGTCAACTTCAGCAGGGCCGTCGTGACGGCGAACCACTCGGTGCAGGTGGTGTTCCGCTACCCGGTCAACGTGGTCGAGCCGAACTTCCTCTGGCGGAACAACCTCGTCTCCTTCGCGGATCCGAACTGGGACGACAACCTCCGGATCGACGCGACGGCGACCGCGCTCGCGGGCAGCAGCAACACGATCTGGAACTTCACGCCGGTGTCGCCGCTTCCGACGAACGAGGTCGTGCGGCTCAACTTCATCGCGCGCTCGACGGTGAACCCGGAGCAGTCGAACAACCAGGAGATCGACTTCTACGTGCCGCTCGGGCTCTCGACGATCCCGGTCGCGGTCGACAACTACAACGGCTCGCTGGACGGCTCCGGCGGCTCGAGCCTCACCTACCTGCGCTTCAACGAGGCGGTCGAGGGCTTCTACAAGATCCTCTCGTACGTGGTCGACGGCTCGACGGTCACTTTCGAGGACCCGTACGAGCAGCAGTTCCAGTTCAGCAGTGACGACCAGATCATCAACAACCAGCTCGCCGCGCCGGCGACGGGCAGCAACGTCGGCCAGAGCGGCGCGGTCGCGGGCAGGCACTACACGGTCCGCCTCCGCACGCCGTTCGGCAGCAACCTGTTCCTCAACGACAACGCCACGCTGGTGAACACCGTGACGGTCGAGATCTCCGTCCGCAACATCAACGGGGTGACGCTCGACACGGTCGTGACCCTGCCAGTGGAATAGACACGTCTCTTCCGGCGCCCCGCGTTCGCGGGGCGCCGGCTCCGACCGCAACGACCCGGGCTCTCCTCGGGGCCCACGCCTCGAGGAGAGCCCGTTCGCTTCCCACCAAGTGAACAGCGCAGGGAAATCCGGCTCTCGCGCGGTCGCCTGGTGCGTCCTCGCGGCGCTCCCGTTCCTGCTCGCCCGCGCGGCGCTCCCGGGCCTCACCGAGCCCAGCGAGGCCCGCTACGGCCAGATCTGCCGCGAGATGGCCGAGGGGGGCGGCTGGCTCGTCCCCAGGTGGCAGGGGATCCCTCACCTCGAGAAGCCCCCGCTCGCCTACTGGGCGGGCGCCGCGGGCATCCTGCTCCTCGGCAAGACGGAGCTTGCCGTACGCCTCGGCGCCGTCCTCGCGCTCGTCGCGAGCGCGGTCCTCGCCGCCGGGATCGCCCGGCGCGCGGCGGGTCCCTTCGCAGGCCCCCCGGCGGCGCTCGGGATGCTCCTCTCGCCGCTCACCGTGACCGCCGGGGCGGCGTGCCTCACCGATCCGTTCCTGCTCGCGGCGACGACGCTCTTCTTCCACGCGGTCGTCCGGCGGCTCCACGACGGCGATGACCGGGCGCTCGACCTCGCTGCGGTGGCGCTCGGGCTCGGATTCCTCGC
>JAKLKT010000332.1 GCA_023150495.1 Planctomycetota bacterium | reverse complement strand
GTCCCCTCCGAGGCGCTCGTCTTCGTCACCCGCGGGCTCGAGCGCCTCGCGGCCGTCGAGGCGAAGGGCGAGTTCCGGCTGGGACCGCTCCCCGAGGGAGAGGAGCTCGTGCTCCATGTCGCGTCGCCGCGGCACCGTCCGTACCAGCGCCGCGTCGTGATGGGGGAGGGCTCCGGGAGCCCCCCGATCGAGCTCGACCTGGGCCTCGCGCTCCGTGGCCGCGTGAACCCGCCGCGCGCGGGCGTCGTCCTCCGCGCGAGCCAGGGCGAGGCGCGCGAGTCCGTCGCGGAGTCCGACGACACGGGCGCGTTCACGCTCACGGGCCTCCGCGAGGGCGAGGTGTGCGTCGTCGTCCTCGACGGCGAGGAGGACCCGCAGGTCCTCCGCGCGGAGGCGGGAGGCCATCTCGACGTGGAGCTCCCGCGATGAGGCGGCTCCTCGCGCTCCTCCTCGTCGCGCTGCCGCTCGCGTGCACGGGCGGCGCCGCGGGCGACGACACGGACGACGAGGAGGTCCCGCCGCCCGGCCCCTCCCCGAGCCCCTCCCCTTCGCCGACCGTGACGGCGGAGCCGAGCGTACCCATGGGCACCGCGCCCCCCGTGGGCGTCACGTGGCACGTCGGTTTCACGGAGAACGTGCCGCGGTCGAGGATGCAGAGCCTCTTCGCGTCGTTCGTCGCCGCGAACAACGCGATCTGGAACGTGTCGGAGGCGCAGGTGCGCGTCGCGCGGGTGAAGTTCTACGACGCGGTCGCGCCCGGCATGCAGGCGTCGCAGTTCTTCTTCGGCGGCGTGACGGCCGACACCTCGAACATCGACATCCTCGTGTTCAGCCCGGCGGCGTGGGACGTGCCCGCGACGGGGGCGGTCGGCGTGAGGCCGGCGGAGGGGCGGGCCGGCCGTCTGATGGCGATCCCGGAGAACGTGTCCACGTTCATCCTGCTGCACGAGGGGTCGCACTTCCTCTTCCGCCTGTCGTGGAACCCGGGGCCGCTGCTCGTGGACGAGTACCAGGACGGCGTGCAGGACATCGCGTGCGTGATGGAGGCGGAGAAGACGCCGCACCGCTGGTGCAGCGACGGCAACCACGTGGGTCAGACGTCGCAGCCCCACTCGTGCTGGCGGCAGATCCTCTTCGACTACCCGTCGTTGCGGCACGCCGGCACGGACACCGCGCCGAGTCTGCCCGCGACGCCCGTCGCGGAGTACCACGACACGCCCTGATGGGTGGTGCGTCGGCGGAGACGTCACCACGGACTCGCCGTTTGGCAGTTGGGGGGGGCCGCGGGGGCCGGCGGCCCCCGGACCCCCTCGGAATCCGCGCTAGCGCCGGCGCCGGCGGCCCGAGAAGACGACGCGCGGCGGGGCGACCGGGCGCTGCGGCACCGTCGCGATCACCTGCTCCGGCGTCGCCTCGATCGCGGCCTTCGCGCCCTGCCACGGGGCGCGCGCGATGCGCCGCCCCGCGCCCTTCTCGAGGTCGCGCCACTTCGGGCCGTCGCCCGGCGTCAGCAGCGTGATCGCCTGCCCCTTCCGCCCCATGCGGCCCGTGCGGCCGATGCGGTGGGTGAGGAGCGAGGACGACTCGGGCAGCTCGTAGTTGATCACCTGCGTGATCGAGGTCACGTCGATCCCGCGCGCCGCGACGTTCGTCGCGACGAGGATCCTCACGCGGCCCTCGCGGAAGGCCTGCATCACCTTGTCGCGCTTCGGCTGCGACAGGTTGCCCTGCAGCGCCTCGACCGGGTAGCCGGCCTGCACGAGGTTTCGCGCGAGCTTCTTCACCCCGTGCTTCGTGCGGCCGAAGACGAGGATCGAGTCGTCGCCGCGGAGGTCGAGCAGGTCGCAGAGCGCCTGCCACTTGCCGCCCTCGGGGACGTCGTATGCGATGTGGTCGATCGGTGCGCTGTCCTCCGGCCGCGGGTCGACCGAGACGTGCACCGGGTCCTTCAGGTAGTGCTTCGACGTGTTGCGGACCCAGTCGGGCACCGTCGCCGAGAAGAGCGCGGTCTGCCGCGCGCGCGGCGCGGCGTTCAGGATGCGCGTGACGTCGGGCGCGAAGCCCATGTCGAGCATCTCGTCCGCCTCGTCGAGCACGAGCAGCTTGAGCCCCTCGAGCCGGAGCACGCCCTGGCGGATGAAGTCGAGCACGCGGCCCGGCGTGCCGACGACGACCGCGGCGCCGCGGCGGAGCCGCTCGCGCTGCGCGCCCATCGGGCGGCCGCCGAAGATCTGCGCGACGCCGATCTGGCGGCGCGTGCCGAGCTGCTCGAGGACGCCCGCGACCTGCACGGCGAGCTCGCGGGTGGGGGTGAGCACGAGGACCTGCACCGCCCGCGACTGCGGGTCGAGCCGCTCGAGCGCGGGGATGCCGAACGCGAGCGTCTTGCCGGAGCCCGTGCGGGCCTGGCCGATGACGTCCTTGCCCGCGAGGAGCGCGGGGATCGCCGCCGCCTGGATGGGCGTCGGCTCGGTGATGTTCATCCGCCGGAGCGCGTCGCGCGTCAGCGGGTGGAGCGGGAGCCCGTCGAACCCGACGGGCTGGAGTGCGGCCTGAGCCGCGGTTGAAACGGTAATGGAAAAACCTCTATCGTGCGCAGCGGAACTTTCAGGATCGGGTCAGGCAAGCCGGTCAGTACGGTCGAGCCAACCCTGCTGCGCAGGAGGTTATGCGGGACGCACTGTCGCGCGGACGATCCGCGCACCCAAACTGTTATGGAGAGAACGATACCAGAGATATCGGACCGTGCACGGGAATCGTATGAGCGCCGCCCGGAATGCGGCGGGAGGGGGCTCCGGGGGCGGGTTCCGCCCTGCCTGCACGAGGGCTCTACTCCTCCAGCCCGAGCGTTCGCGCGGCCTCCGCCCGCCTCCGCTTGAGACCCGCGTGCTCGGGTATCTTCTCCTCCATCCAGCGCGCTGCCTTCTCGTACCAGTTCCGCGCCTCCTCCTTGCGGTCCAGATGCCAGTACGCCATGGCGACCCAGAACCACTGGTCCGCGCTGCCGCCTTCCTCTAGCGCCATCGACTTCTCGTACTCCGCGAGCCCCTCCTTCCCCCGGCCCGCGCGGCACAGGCAGCCTCCGAGGACGGAGTGCATCCATGCCTCTCCCGGCGCGTCAGCGACGGCCTGCCTCGCCATCTCGACGCCGCGCGCGGGATCGCGCCAGCGCCCGTCGGGGCAGTCGGCGTGGAACCACGCCAGAACGGCCCGGGTGAAGGGATGCGGGGCGATCTCGAGGCTGCGCTCGAAACTCCGGAACGCCTCCTCGTGGCGGTCCATGTCCTGGAGCAGCACTCCGCGCTGGGTCCACACCTGCCACATGGCCGACTCCCTTGCGACGGCGTCCATGTCCGCGAGCGCCTCCTCCAGACGGCCCAGGTTCTGGAGGGCGATCGCCCGGTTCATCCGGACGGCCCTGGCATAGCGCTGGCTCTCCCGCTGCCCCATCTCGAGCACGACCGTGTAGTCGGCGACCGCCTGCTCGTACCTGTGCAGCGCGAGGCTCACCTGTCCACGCGACCGATAGGCGCGCTCCTGCCGAGGGTGGCGCCGGATCACGTCGCCGAGGATCTCGAATGCCTCCGCCTGCCTTCCGAGCCTCGCGAGCAGGTCGGCCTTCTCCATGTGTCCGTCGGGATCGGCGGGAACGGCCGCGATGTAGCGGTCGCAGGCGAGGATGGCCTCCTCGATCTCGCCGATGGCGCCGAGACACGATGCCCGGTTGTAGTGCACCTCCACGCGCTTCGGATCGATCTGGACCGCCCGATCATAGGAGGCGAGCGCTTCGAGAAGAAGCTCACGCCGGCGCCCCGCGTCGCTCTCGTCGCCTGCCATCGCCTGGAGCACGGTCCCGAGGTTGGAGTGGCAGAACGCGGTGTCGGGCCCGAGCTCGACGGCCCGCCGGTGTGCGACCAGCGCTTCGTCGAGCCGGCCGAGCATCCTCAGGACGTTGCCCTTGTTCGTGTGAGGCCTCGGATCGTGGGGAAGGAGCCGGGTCAGCTCGTCGTTGAGGCGGAGCGCCTCGGCGTATTCGCCCAGGAAGAAGTGCGCGTTCGCGCGGTGGCCCACCGTGTCGGCGGAAAGGCCCGGCGGCGCGTGCTCGAGCACCTTGCGGTATGCGACCGCAGCCTCCTCCGGCCGGTGCAGCGCTTCCGCCAGCAGCTGCGCCTTGTTGCCCCAGAAGATCCAGTCGTTCGGCTTCGCCTCGAGGGCGCGCTCGAAGGCGTCGAGGGCCTCCTCG
>JAKLKT010000331.1 GCA_023150495.1 Planctomycetota bacterium | reverse complement strand
GACCACCGCTGGATCTTCCACTCCCACCAGATCCTCGCGATCCTCGCGCCCCTCCTCTACGGCGTCCACCGCTTCGTGAGCCACTACAGGCCCGCGCGAGCGGCGGTGGTCCGGCCGCTCCTCGCGCTCGCGGGGCTCTTCGGGCTCATGCTCGGCGCGCACGTCGTCACAGGGCCCCCGGAGCCCCCCCCGATCCCGGTCGCGGAGCGCCCGGCGGATCCGTTCGTGCCGTTCCAGCCCGCGAACTACCCGTCCCCCGAATCCCCCTTCTTCCCCGCCAGGACGACGACCGACAGCGGGCAGTTCTTCCCCGCGCGCATCGTCACGAAGGGCGAGCTCGGCGACTTCAAGGCGCTCGAGGCGGACGTCCTGAAGTTCGGCTTCAACGTGTCGGCCCCGATCGGCGCCGAGACCTGCGACCGGTGCCACCCCGACATCGTGAAGCAGTGGGAGGCCTCCGCGCACCGCTTCGCGAGCTTCAACAACCCCTTCTACCGCGCCGCGGTCGAGAAGATCCGGAACGACGTCGACAAGAAGACCTCGCAGTGGTGCGCCGGCTGCCACGACCCGGCGATCATGCTCGCGGGGAACATGACGAACGAGATCCAGCCGCTCATCCCGGAGAGCCAGGCGGGCCTCACCTGCCTCGCGTGCCACGCGATCGACGCCATCCACGGCACGGAAGGCAACGGCGGCTATCACATCGCGGACGAGAAGCCGTCGCCCTACCTCGGCGACGCCGCGAGCAGCGGGCCCCTGCGCTTCCTCGCCGACCAGATGATCAAGGCGAAGCCCGCGGCGCACAAGGCGCTCATGAAGAAGCCCTTCTTCGAGACGGCGCAGTTCTGCTCCGCGTGCCACAAGGTCTCGCTCGACGTCCCCGTGAACAGGTGGCGCTTCTTCCGCGGCCAGAACGAGTTCGACAACTGGCACGACAGCGGCGTGCCGCAGAACGCCGCGCGCACCTTCTACCTGCCGAAGGAAGCGAAGAGCTGCCGCGACTGCCACATGCCGCTCGAGGACGCGCCGCTCGGCGACGTCTCGGCGAAGGCCGGCAAGGTGCGCTCGCACCGCTTCCTCGCGGTCAACACCGCGCTGCCGTACGTGCGCGGCGACTTCGACACGATCCGCCGCACCGAGGAGTTCCTCCGCGACGCGAAGCTCTCGGTCGACGTCTTCGCGCTCCAGCGCGCGGACGGCACGATGGTCCGCGCGATCGACCGCGCGAAGCCCGCGGTCGCGCCCGGCGAGGAGGTGATCTTCGAGGTCGTCGTCCGGAACAAGGGCGTCGGCCACACCTTCCCCGGCGGCACGAACGACTCGAACGAGGGCTGGGTCGACTTCCGGGTCACCGACGAAAACGGCCGCGAGCTCTTCCGGAGCGGCGCGATCCGCGACGACGGGCACCTCGACCCGCGCGCGCACTCCTACAAGGTCACGATGGTGCGCCACGACGGCACCGAGGCGTCGCAGCGCGACCCGCAGAACTTCCACGTCGCGGCGTTCGCGCGCGTGATCGGCCCCGGCACCGCCGACGTCGCGCGCTACGCGGTGAAGATTCCCGAGGGCGTCTCGCGCGTGAAGGTCGAGGCGAAGCTCCAGTGGCGGAAGTTCAACCGCACCTACACCGAGTTCGTGTTCAAGGACGCGGGGATGAAGGTGCCCGACCTGCCGCATCTGAAAAAGCCGGTCCCGGACCTTCCGGTGACGACGATCGCCGCGAACGCCGTCGATCTGGAGGTGGGGGGGCGCGGGGGGGCGGAACCCGTCGACGACCCCGCGGTCTGGATGCGCTTCAACGACCACGGGATCGCGAGCTTCCTCCAGGGCGCGCTCGACGTCGCCGAGGCGTCGTGGAAGGAGGTCGCGAGGCTCCGCCCGGACCTCCCCGACGGCCATCGGAACCAGGCGCGGCGCTGGATCGTCTCCGGGCAGCCGGAGAGGGCGCGGCCCTTCCTCGAGAAGACGGACGAGGTGGCTCCCAAGGACCCGCAGAGGCCGTACTTCTGGGGGCTCTACTTCGACCGCATCGAGGAGTTCGCGGAGGCCGAGAAGGCGTTTCTGGCCTCGCTCGAGGTGTTCCCCGAGGACCGGGACGCGATGCGGCGGCTCGGCGCCGTGCGCTACAAGCTCCACAAGTACGAGGAGTCGCTCGCGGCGTACATGGATGCGCTCGCGATCGACCCCGAGGACGTGGAGTCGCACAAGCGGCGGCTCGACATCTATAACCAGCTCGGGCGTGCGCGCGAGGCGGCGGAGGCGCAGAAGGCCTTCGAGAAGTACAAGCTCGACGAGCACGCGCAGGAGGTGGGGCGCCGCTTCCTCCTCGAGAACGAGGCGGTGAACGAGGAGGCGCAGCCGCGGCATGTGCATGACTAGGCCCCCGGGCCCCCTCCTCTTCCTCCTCCTGTGGGCGGCGTGCTCCAAGCAGGAGCCGCCGAAGCCGAAGACTTCCGACTTCTCCGCCGACTGGAAGCCCGCCGCCGCGGCACACGTCGAGCCGGGCGTCTCGCTCGTCGACGTGCGCGAGGCGGCGGGGATCGACTTCCTCCACGTGACCGGCGCCGCGGGGAAGAAGCTCCTTCCCGAGACGATGGGGTCGGGCGTCGGCATGCTCGACTTCGACGGCGACGGAGACCTCGATCTCCTCTTCGTGCAGTCGCGGCCGTGGACGGGCGACGCAGTGGCGATGAAGCTCTACCGGAACGACGGCGCGTGGAGGTTCAGCGACGTCACGAAGGGGAGCGGGCTCGACGTGCCCTGCTACGGGATGGGCGTCGCGATCGCGGACTACGACGCGGATGGCGACCCCGACGTGTACGTGACCGCGCTCGGCCCGAACCTCCTCTTCCGGAACGACGGCGGGACGTTCGCGCGCGTCGAGGGCGCGCCCGACGGCGGCTCGTGGACGGACGCCGCCGGGGCGTCGCACGCGTCGTGGTCCACCGGCTCCGCGTGGTATGACGCGGACGGCGACGGCGACTTGGATCTCCTCGTCGTCAACTACGTGCGCTGGACGGAGGAGACGGACGTGCCGCGCCAGCTCGTCGAGGGGAGGAAGGCCTACACGCGGCCGGAGCTCTACGAGGGCGACGGGCCGCGCCTCTACCTCCAGGAGGAGGGCCGCTTCCGCGACGCGACGGCGGAGTCGGGGCTCGGGTCGACGAAGGTCAAGGGCAAGTCGCTCGGGATCTGCCTCGACGACTTCGACGGTGACGGGCTTTGTGACGTGTTCGTCGCGAACGACACGGTGCAGAACTTCCTCTTCCTCGCGCGGGGCCCGGCGCGGTACGAGGAGGTAGCGGTCGCGGCGGCGGTCGGCTACGACGACAACGGTCGCGCGCGCGCCGGCATGGGCGTCGACGCGGTGGACTGGCGGAACGACGGGAAGCTCGCGGTCGCGGTCGGGAACTTCTCCGAGGAGCCCGTGTCGCTCCACACGGTCGCGCGGGCGGAGGCGGGGAGGAGCGTGCTCTTCGAGGACGCGGCGAAGGACGCGCGGATCGGGCACCTGACGCTTCTCCCGCTCACGTTCGGGCTCCTCTGGGCGGACCTCGACCTCGACGGCTGGTGCGACCTCGTGCTCGCGAACGGGCACATCGAGCCGACGATCACGCGGCTGAAGGCGGAGCTCCAGTACGAGCAGTCGCCGCAGCTCTTCCGGAACGTCCGCGGCGAGCGCTTCGCGGACGTGTCGGCGGACGCGGGGCTCTCGCAGCGCGTCGTGGGCCGCGGCCTCGCGGCGGGCGACCTCGACGGCGACGGCGATCTGGACCTCGTGCTGACGTCGAACGGCGGGCGCCCGCTCGTGCTGCGGAACGACGCGAACGCGGGCAGCCGCGCGCTGCGGCTCCGGCTGAAGCAGCCGGGGACGAGGAACCCCGACGCGCTCGGCGCGGTGGTGCGGGTGACGGCGGGCGGGATGACGCAGCGGCGCGTGGTGCGGACGGGCGGCTCGTACCTTTCCCAGGGCGAGCTCGCGCTGACGTTCGGCCTCGACAAGTCGGAGCGCGCGGAGAAGGTGACGGTGCGCTGGCCGGACGGGACGGAGCAGGAGTTCGGCCCGCTCGCGCCGCAGGCCGCGCCGCACGACCTCGAGCGCCGCTGACCACCCCGAACGAGAGGCCGGTCATCGTCTTGCCGTTCCCGTCGGAGCGGTACATGGTCTCTGTAGCGGAGAGGTTCTGATGTTGGACAACGTCGGGACGCTTCTTGGCTCACGAGCCGAAAGTGCGCGAAGGGGCGCCCCCCGCGAGCGTCCAGGCCGACAGCACCACATGCTGAACTGGCGTAAGGGCGAGCCTTCCGAGGCAACCGCACGCGGAGGCGAAGTGGCCGTCGTGCAGCGCCGCCGCGTAGACGATATTTCCGCCGGCGGCAACGATCACGGCCGCGGCCGACCCCGCGCGCCCCTACATCGATGCGCTCGTGTGACGAAGGCGCCCAAGGACGTCGGTCCAGGCACGCCTCCTGCGGCTCGCGCGCGAGCGGGGTGAGGACTTTCAGCTCCTGGTCACGCGGTACGCGAACGAGCGGTTGCTCTACCGCCTCTCGAAGTCGCGTCACGGCCAGGACTTCGTCCTCAAGGGAGCCGGTCCCCCTCCCCGCGCCCCACCCCATCGGGCGCCCTGGCTCAACCGGCCGTGCGGAAGCCGACGGCTGCGAAGTGGTGGTCGAACGCGAACGCCACGTCGAGCCTGTGCCGCTTCATCAGCGTGAAGCTCATCGCGTCCACGGCCGACAGCTTGTGGAGATCCTTGCGCCGGAACCACGCCCAGGAGCGCTTGAGATCCTCCGCGTCGCAACCGAGGACCGTGAGTCGTCTCACCTTCGCGACCGCGTCCCTCCAGGCGAGGGCGACGTCCCGTCTCGCGTTCCGGTCGAGGAAGGTGAACGTCTCGAGGACGACCGGCACCGACGTGAAGACCCGCGCCCCGGCCGACAGGACCCCCGCCCAGATCTCCCGGGCGCGCTCGTGCAGCGGGTCGCGGGTCAGCGCGAGCGCGATCCACGCGCCGCTGTCGACGAAGACCCGGTCGCCCTCGCGCATCAGGGTTCGTCGTGGACCGTGTCGTGCTCGACGGACGTGCGGCGGGGGGCGCCGTCCCAGAGCCCCACGGGACCGTCCCCGTCGCGACGAAGCCAGACGCGCCGGATCGCCTCCCGGATGAGGTCCGCGAGGCTGCGCCCGGAGCGCTTCGCGACCTTGTGGAGCGCTTTCAGCTCCTCGTCTCGCAGGTAGACCTGCGTCTTGGTCATATGGGTCAGTATACCCGATGAACTGACACATACGGATGGGTTGCCTCGGGATCCGCGGATTGCCGGCGAAAGAAACCCGGCACCGTATCCGGCCGTACTCGGGTCACGCGGCCTTCGCGAGCGGCAGCGAGAGCCACTGGCCCGCCTCGCGGGCGCAGCGCTTCGCCTCGTCGAGGTCGCGCGTGCGGAGGAGCACCGGCGCGACCGCGCGCGGGAAGCCGTGGATCTCGATCCGGTAGTCGCCGCCGCGGTCCACGAGCGCCACGCGCAGCACGTCGAACGCGATGTCCGTGCGCCGGTAGTTCTGGTGGCGCTGGTCGAGCATGTGCAGCTCGGCGACGCGGCGGCCGGGCACGATCTTTCCCCACGCGAGCACGCCGTCGTGCGGCGGCACGTAGAGCACGCGCCCGATCGCCCACAGCACGAGCGCGAGCGCGCCGAGCTGGATCTCGCCGAGCGCGATGGCGCCGCCGAGCACGCCGACGGCGAGCAACGTGAAGACGCGCGTCGCGAGGGCCGGAGGCGGCGGCGTCTGGAGCGTCACGAGCACCGAGTCCATGTGGACGCGCACCTTCGCGCTCATCCACGACGGCGGGGGCCGGATGGGCACGTAGGGCTCGGACGGCTCCGGCGGGGGGGAGGCGGTGGGGTCCGGGGAGGCGGCGGGGGGCTTCTTCCGCGGGCGGAAGGTGCGGCCGATGTGCCGCTCCCGGACGATGTCGTAGTCGCGCCGCGACTCCTTGTCGCGGAGGACCTCCCCCGCGCGCTGCACCTCGAGGAAGCGGTCCGCGGCGTCGGGCGCGGGCGACTTGTCGGGGTGCCACGTCAGGCACGCGCGGCGGAACGCGGCCTCGACCTCCTCGGCGGGCGCCGAGGGGTCGACGCCGAGGATGACGTAGAGGTCCTTGTCGGGTTCGTAGCGGAGCATCCGGCGGCCGCATTATCCGGGTGCTCCGGCGGCGTCGCCAGCGCGCCCGCCGGCCCACGTCCCCCCGCGCCCCCCCGATGTCGAAAAAACCCCCCGCGTGCGCGGGGGGTCGTTGGTACCCCCACTAGGAATCGAACCCAGATCTACGGCTCCGGAGGCCGTCGCTCTATCCGTTGAGCTATGGGGGCCGAGAGCCGGGGATTGTACTCGACCCCGCTACGCCCGCGCCTCGCGAGCGCCGGGCCGGGGCCAGCGGCCCTTCGGCTTTCCGCCGGGCCGCTGCGGGCGGCGCGAGCCCCC
>JAKLKT010000330.1:3601-7898 GCA_023150495.1 Planctomycetota bacterium | reverse complement strand
GCGCGCGCCGAGGGGATCCTCTTCGAGCGCGGCGGCACGCTCGAGCGCGCCGTCGCCGTCGAGCGCCGCAGCTGGAAGGGGCTCGCGGGCACGGGCATCCTCGTGCCCGAGATGCGCGCGTTCTACACGGCGCTCCTCGCCCGGCTCGGCGACCGGGCGCGGATGACCTTCGCGCGGAAGGACGGCGAGGACGTCGGCTACATCATGGGCGGCGTGCGCGACGGCACCTACCGCGGCTTCCAGTTCAGCTACGACGAGCGGCTCGCGCACGTCTCGCTCGGCGGACTCCTCCAGGTCGAGCAGATCGCGGCGCTCGCCGCCGAGGGGATCTCGACCTACGACCTGGGCATCGACCTCCCGTACAAGCGCCACTGGGCGGACGGACCCGTGGACACGGTCACGCTCGCCGTCGTGAGGGGATGAGAGGGGGCTCCGGGGGCCGCCGCGCCCCGTTAGAATGCGGCCCATGAAGAGACTCCTCGCCCTCGCGCTCCTCCTCGCCCCGCTCGCCGTCGCCGGCGAGGAAGAGGTCCTCTCCGACGACTGGCAGGTCGTGAAGCTCTCCGGCCAGGAGTCCGGGTGGGCCCACGCGCGCGTCGTGAAGCGGGGCGACATCGTCGAGACGACCGTCGAGACCGAGATGGTGATGAACCGCGGCGGCGCCGAGGTGCGGATGACGTCGAAGGAGACGACCGAGGAGCGCGCGGAGGACGGTGCGGTCTTGAGGATCCGCTCCTCGCGCAACATGTCCAACATGCTCGTGGAGATGGACATCCGATTCGAGGGCACGACGGCGATCCTGACGACGAAGCTCGCGGGGCAGGCCCGCGAGGCGAGGCAGGAAGTCGGCCAGGGCGTCGTCGGCCCCTACCGCATCGAGCGGCTCGCGGCGGAGACCGGACTCGAGGAGGGTGCGAAGTTCGAGGCGCGCACCTACGTGGCCGACCTCGGCGGCGCGGTCGACGTCGCGGTCACGATCGGCCCCGCGGAGGAGGTCGAGCTCCTCGACGGGAGGAAGGAGAAGCTCGTCCGGGTCGAGACCCTCATGAAGAAGCTCGGCGTGAAGCCGATCACGTGGGCCGACGCGACGGGCAAGGTCTCGAAGACGAAGATCAGCATCGCGGGGATGGACATGGAGTCCGTCTCCACGACCGAGGAGCGCGCGCGCAAGGGCGCCGCCACTCCTCCCGCCGCGCTTCCCGACTCGTTCGCGAACTCGCTCCTCGCGCCGCTCCACCCGATCCCGCACCCGCGGAGGGTCGACCGGGCCACGTACCGCATCCGCGCCAAGGAGGAGATGCCCGAGTTCGCGGACAACCGCCAGTCGGTCGAGAAGGAGGAGGGCGGCACGATCCTCCTCACGGTCGCGCGGAAGATCCCGCCGGAGGGCGCCGGCAGGCGCCCGCTCGCGGACCCGCCCGGGGACCTCGCGCCCTGCCTCGCCGCGAGCTCGATGGTGCAGTCGGACGCGCCGGAGATCCGCGAGATCGCGGAGAAGGTCGTCGCCGGCGAGGCCGACGCGTGGAACGCCGCGAAGCTCATCGAGCGGTGGGTCCACGTCAACGTGACCGAGAAGAGCATGGGCGTCGGCTTCGCGTCGGCGCTCGAGGTCTGCCGCGACCGGAAGGGCGACTGCACCGAGCATGCCGTGCTCCTCTGCGCGCTCGCGCGCGCCGCGGGGATCCCGTCGCGCGTGATCATGGGGTTCACCTGCATCGGCAACGCCTTCGGCGGCCACGCGTGGACCGAGGTGTGGGTCGGCGGCGAGTGGTACGCGCTCGACGGCACGCTCGGCCACGGTTCGGCCGACGCGACGCACATCACGCTCACCCGCATGACGATGGAGGACGCCGCGGGCCCCGAGGCCATGGTCGGCCTGCTGCAGGGCCTCGGCAACCTCGAGATCGACCCGGTCGAGGTCGTCATCGAGGGGAGGACGCTCCGGCCCGCGACGGACGCCGGCACGGTCGAGGGCGACCGCTACGTGAGCCGCCTCTGGAGCATCGCGTTCAAGTGCCCCGAGGGCTTCGAGTTCGACGAGCCGGACAACCGGGCGGGCATGACGGCGGAGATCATGCAGGTGGAGGGCAGGACCGCGAAGGGCACGCGGATCGAGATCGGGATCGAGGCGACGGACGCGGGCGTGTGGGACATGATCGTCTCCGTGAAGGGGCAGGCGTTCGACTCGTGCGAGGAGACGGAGATCGACGGCCGCCCCGCGCTCAAGGTCGCGAAGGACGACCGCAAGGGCGTCTACGTGAAGACGGACCTCGGCGTCTACTCGTTCTCGATGCAGGCCAAGGGAGACGACGCGGCGGCCGTCCTCGACGCGCTGCTCGCCTCGGTCGACTTCGACGTGAAGTAGCGCCTACTTCTTCTCGGAAGGGGGGGGCTCCGGGGGGACCAGCGCCTTCACGGTGTCGCGGATGGTCTCGTACGCAGCCGTCGCCTCCTCGCCCTCGAGGCCCGCGGGGTCGTCCGGCCAGCCCACGCGGAGCGCCTTGCCGACGAGCTCCTTGAGCGCAGCCATCTGCTCGGCCGGAACATCGGCGAGCGCCTCCGCGATGCGGTCGATCATGGCGCCGTCCCATCCCTCCCCCGGAGCCCCCTCCCTCGGCACGAAGCTGGTCGCGGAGAGCACGGGCGACGCGAGGATGAGATCGCCCTGCTCGAGGCGCCAGCCGACGGTCGGCATGCGGGAGAGATCCCCGTTCGCGCGCAGGAGGATCCCCGGCATCTCGACGCGGAAGCGCAGGTCGAAGGAGTCGACGATGCCGTACGCGAGGTAGGCGCCGAGCGCGTCGCAGAGAAACGCCTGCGCGTCGCGCGCGAGCTTCTCGCGCGCCTGGTCGTCCGGGAAGAACTTCTCCATCGCCTGCGCGCCGGCCTCCGAGAGCGTCTCCTCGTCGAGGATGGCGTCGATGACCTTCGCGCGGTCCTCCGCCTTGAGCGGGGCGAAGAGGCGCCCGAGGAGCTGCCGCGCGGCCTTCTCGGACGCGGCCTCGAGCTCGCCGTCGTCCCACGGCGGGCCCTCGGGCAGCGTGACGGCGACGCCGCGCGGGGCCAGCCCCAACGCTACGACCGCGCGGAGCTTCGCCTCGGCGGCGTCGCCGAGGCGGCCCTGCGCGCGCGCCTCGGTGACGAGCACCTGGGCGGAGAAGTGCGCGGCGACGATGGCGCGGTCGAAGGCGGGCAGGAACTCCGCGCGCGCCTTCGCCTCGACCTCCCTGAAGTCGATCTCCGGGAACGCGATCTGGAGCGTCTCGATCGTGTACCGGAGGCCGAGCTCCGTCCAGCGCGGGAGCGCCGCGCGGAAGCGCCCGGGGTCGGCGCCGGTCTCGATCCGCTCCTCGTAGCGGAAGAGCGTGCCGACGAGGAGGTCGGTCGCCTCGACGAGGACGGTCCCGTCCGCGGAGGGCGGAGCGGGCGCGCCCTCCTTGGCGTCGCCGAGCCGCACCCTGAGGCCCGCGGGGTGGGAGCCGGGCTTCAGATCCGCCTTCGCCGCGAACCCCTTCTCGTGGTCGCCTTCGACGGCGTAGGGCGCGGCGGGCGGCTCGAACCGCTCCCACGTCCTTTTCTCCTTCTTCTCGCGGATCGCGAGCGTGCGCGCCGCGGTGCCGTCGGGCCGCACGACGGTCGTGACGACGATCTCGTACTCGAGGCACGCGGGGAGGAGGAGCAGCAGCGCGAGGAGGAGGAGGCGCATCGCGCCAGTCTACGACGCGGAGGGGGTGCGGGGGCCGACTCAGCGCAGGCCCGGCCCGTCGAGCGTCTCGAGCTTCACGGTCTCCTCCAGCGGGAGCCGGCTCGTCGGGAAGGGCGCGCCGGGGCCGGGCTTGCCGAGGACGATGAGCATCACGAGGACGTGGTCTTCGGGCAGCCGGACGATCTCCGCGACCTTGGCCGGGTCGAAGCCGATCATCGGGCAGGTGACGAGCCCCATCGACTGAGCGGCGAGCATCAGGGTCATCGACGCGAGCGAGCCGCTGCGGATCGCCTCGTCGCGCTGGAAGGCGGGCTTGCCCTCGTAGTAGCCGGTGATCGTCTTCACGAGCCTCGCGCGGTGCGCGGGGTCGGGGACGTGCTGCTGGACGCGCTCGACGTCCTCGTGCGCGCGGAGCTTGCCCGTGACGACCACGACGGCGCCGCACTCCTCGACGTGCCGCTGGCCGTAGCAGGCAGCGCGGAGCGCGACGCGCCGCGCCTTGTCGCGCACGACGGCGAACCGCGCGTGCTGGAGGTTGAAGGACGATGGCGAGAGCCGCACGAGCTCGAAGAGCCGCCGGAGCGTGGCTTC